>CAYOPD010000055.1:0-26106 GCA_964405735.1 uncultured Saprospiraceae bacterium
TCTGGAGCAGGCCCGCTTCAAAAACCGTAAACAGCCCCACCGGCCCGGCCCCGATGATCAGGATATCGGTATGGATCATAAAAGGGTGCAAAGATAGGGCGGGAAAAGACAAATCACCGCTTCCTTAAAAATTTTCCAATTCAAAACTGCCAATGACTGCAACCCAACAGCATTGTAATCAAGTGACCCCATTGTTGCAAATCTGGATTTAAAGATTCAAATTTATAACAACCGCATATTTACAATGCCCTATATTTGGATCAAAAAACCATCAATTAATTCTTTTTAGGAGTAATCCTGATAATATCCGCCTTTATTTTGATTTCATAGCCATTAAAACTGCGGTTGATGATGGCCACCAGTTCTGGAATGGTTGGGTAACCATTTTCACCTTTGAACAACCTGGCATCATCGATCAATATTATATGTTTATATTCGGATGTGGCAATTGCATTCAATTCCAGCACTACCGGGGTGTCTTGATGCCCTTTGGCAGTCAGATATGGATTTCCGTTGTAATGGTAAATCGATGAGTAATGGCCGTCGAGCCAAAAAAGCGCAGGTGAATTCAACTTTGGGATCAAATCCCAAAGAACTTCACCGCTGTCTCCATGAATTATGGAAATATGGGAATTGTTTTTAAATCTTTTTTGTGCATTCCGAGAAAGCTCCTCGCTTAGTTCAACGGAGTAAAGTTTATCGAATTTTTCCTTTAAATAATCAATAGTGTCCCCCACAAATGTTCCAGTCTCAACAAATATTAAAGTATTATATTTTAGAGCATATTCCTTCAACAACATTCTCTTTTTTAATGGTGATAAAATCACAAATTTGTTAACATAGGCACCTCTAACCATGTTCAAAACATTAGTTAAACCTCCTTCATTATAGGCTTTAATGACCCGCTTTACTCTGTTTATCATATAATCTCTTTATAAATACAACTTTGTATTGACGAAAATCCCATCTACTTGTAACAATCGCCCGGTATCCTTATCGGTAAAACCATTTTCCAAGGAATACAACTCAAAACCAGATCCCTTCAGAAAAGATATGATCTCCTGGTAAAGCCATCCTGACTTGTATAGGGGCAATAGAGACATTTCAACCTGAATGATTTTAATAAGCTTTAATGATTCCTTTGTCCCTTCCAGAACTTGTTTCTCATATCCCTGGGTATCAATTTTGATCATAACCCGGTCACCGGCTTTATACCATTTATGAAAAATTGAATCCAAAGTTTTGATTTCGATATTTTCAGTGGAAATATATTCTGACTCCGGTGCGCTTTTTTCGTGTGCGTCGAGCATTTCGAGAATTGAACTGCTCACCGAGTTGCCGGCAACATGAATCAGTCCATTTGAATTTGTATTTCCCAATGCATAATTATTGAGGGTCCAATTGGGGTCTGACCCCGCCACTTTTTGCAGTTGTTTGTAAGCTTCATGGAGGGGTTCGAAAGATACAATTCTTCCATTGTATCCATAGGACCGCATACTCTCCGCATACTGGCCTGTATTGGCGCCAATGTCCAATAAGAGATTTATTTTACAAAGATTCATAATTTTCAGCCTCCTTTGAATATCTTGGGAAGGATAGGCTTTAATCTGAATTCCCATAAATCTTATGACTCTATTAATTATTTGATGTAGCTTCATTTTTTTTACACGGTTCTGAAACCGGACGTGCAAAAATAAGAAATTTTACCTCAAGAATCACAGTTATCTCTTATTGGGATTTGAACAAATTACAGGAGTAATTCTAAAATCGGATTGGTTTCACAAGGATTTCCCAAGTCTTACTTTCCCGATGAATCCTCAGGTTGCCAATTTTCAATGTTCCAGATCCTATATTCCCTCATATTGTCCAATAAAGGCAGTCTATTGCTTTTTAACCCGGGCAGAACTTAGCCCTTCAGTAGAAGTGTTTGTGCCAAAACCATCAATGCATCCGGGATAATATTCCATCCACCTGCAATAATTGCCCAGTGGACTCATCACAGAATCCATTTTCCAAAGAAAAAAGGGAATAACCCAGTTTTTCCAAATACCTTACCATATCCATAAAAAGCATTTCGCCTTCATATAGGGGTAACAAGGACATCTCCAGTTTAATGATTTTAATATACTTCAAAGAATCTTTTGCTCCCTCCAATACTTGTCTTTCATACCCTTGTGTATCAATTTTCAACATAATCGAGTCACCTGGATGATAAAAAGTATTAAATATTGAATCCATACTTTTGATTTCAATTTCTTCAGTAGCTATGTAGGAGGAACCAGGATCAAATTTTTCGTGTGCCGGAAGCATGTTTAATATTGAACTGCTGTGCATATTACCAGCTATATTAATTTTAATTTTCCCGTTATGATCACCTAAGGCATACTGATTAACAAACCAGTATGGATCTTTTGATGATTTTCTGAAAAGAATTTGGAATATTGAATTGATTGGCTCAAATGAAATTAGCCTCCCTTTGTAGCCCAACAATCGCATTTCTCTTGCGAATTGACCTTCATTTGCGCCAACATCAAAAATTAAATTAACTTTCGAATGGATAATTATTTTATTCCTTAGTACAATATCCTTACCAGGATATTTTACCACCTGAATTCCAACTGGCTTAATTAAGTTATTAACAAAGACACTCCATTTCATAATAAGGTTCACAGAATTATCAAAAAATAGGCTTTACACTCTATCTTTAAACATTAAAATATTTTAAGTTATTCTAAACCACTTAGGGCGATAATAGAAATAAGTTCTTAATAGTTTATCAAATAAATTAAGCTTACTGAAATAAAACAATCGCTTTTTAATAAATTGATCATTATAATACGAACTTAACCCAGAGTCATTAAAAACCGAAACAATGACATCAATATATTTTTTTTTAATTTTTGGATCATTAAAACATTTAATATTAAACAAATAATCTTCACATACCTTGTATTCCATTCCATAATAACCCAATTGGTCAAAAAGAAATCGTTTATAAAAAATTGCTTGATGAGGAATATTTTTCTTCATCAATTTTCTGGTGTCAAAATAACCCCCATACTCCTTTCTAGATGATCTAAGAACGACTTTCCCATATAAAAAGTCATAGTTTGCATTTTCAATATTCTCAAATATTTCCTTTAACGTATTATCTGTGTATAAGGTGTCATCTGAACCCAAAAACAGTAAATATTCGCCAGATGACATTCTAATTCCTTTATTCATTGCATCATAAATTCCGGCATCTGGTTCTGATAAATATTTCAAGTGTTTAAACGATTGAGAATACCTTAACAAGACCTCAATTGTCCCATCCGTGGATTTGCCATCGATGACGATATGCTCAATATTATTAAGGGTTTGAGTTGCCACTGACAGGATGCAATTTTCAATATAGGCGCTCCCGTTATAAACAGGGGTTACGATTGATATCTTCGGAACAAGCTTCAGCATGTTAATAAAATCTTAATAATTTTACTTTTATCAATCAGTAATTGATCCAATTCTTTCAACAAGTAGTATTTTATGCTTTAAGTATTAATTTATAAATTTATGACAAATTAACGAATTGGGTCTTTCTATAATAATCGTAAATTATAAATCCTCTGAATTAATTGTTAACTGCCTAAAAAGTGCTTATCAGTTTAGGTCCGCGAGCCAATTCGAATGGCTTGTCGTAGACAACCATTCAGAGGATGGAAGCCGGGAACTCATCCTTTCTGCTTTTCCTGAAACTCATTGGATCCCAATGGGTTACAATGCAGGTTTTGCTCGGGCCAATAATGAGGGTATCAGGCAGGCAAAAAATGACATTGTACTCTTATTAAATCCGGACACACTCATCTTAGATGATGCCATCTTTCGATGCTATACCCAATTCTCCACCACAGAATTTGCTGCTTGTTCGGTTCAGTTATTGAATGCCGATTTGTCTCCCCAAATCAGTGGCAATTTTTTTATTAAAGGAGGTCTTAATCATTTACTTCCGCTTCCCTACCTTGGGCCATTCCTAAAAGTAATTGCTACCCTTTTAAGAGTAAAAAAACCCAACATTCCCCGAATCTCTGGCACGATGGAAGTAGACTGGATCAATGGAGCTTTTATGATGATCCGCCAATCGGCATTACAAAAAGAAGGGAAGTTTGATCCTGATTTCTTTCTTTATGCTGAAGAAATTGAATTATGCAGCAGGCTTAAAAAATTTGGCAAAATTATGGTTTATGGGAATCTGCACATCATTCACCTCCAAGGTGAATCGCTTTCAAGAACAGGAAAAGGTTCAGGAAAAGGATACTCCAATTTGTTTGATGAGAGAGGATTGCAATTGATGGTGTCCAATCAGCTGAGGATTCGGAAACAATATGGTTTGTTGTGGTTTTCCATTAATCTACTAATGTATACCTTGGAAATACCGATCCTGGTTCTTGGAATAATTTATGAATATTTTCTTCGAGACTTGAATTCTAAACTGACCATCAGCCGATTGTATTCTTATTCGGTTAACGTAATCAAACTATGGCAAATAAGTCCAAAAATTATCGCAAAAAAGCCTTGGCTATATAAAATGATTTAAATTTAAATACTTGAAAATCAGCATCATTATCATCACATACAACCGGCCGGACGACACCCTTGCCCTCATCCAAGATATTGTTAAATTGAGAAATCTTGAAATGATTGCAAATATTGTAATACTGAATAATAATTCAACTGAAAATTACCAACGGGTTGAATCCTTTATTACCATAAATCACGCAATACCGTTTAGATACGAAAAGAGCTCAATAAATTTAGGTGTTGCGGGAGGCAGAAACCTGGCTACTCGTTTCGCGGAAGGTGAGCTATTTCTGTATCTTGATGATGATATTCTCTTACCCGATCCATTTACGCTAAACAAAGTCCTATCAGCATTTCAATTAAAAGTGTCAGGGAATAGAGAGGTAGGCGTTGTCAACTTTCGGGTGTTGTATTCGGCAAATCTTGAGGTCCAAAGGACTGCTTTCCCGCATAAAAAATATAATAAATACAAAGTCCAGCATAGTTTTCTTACGTCATATTATTCCGGTTGTGCTCATGCTAAATCGAGGAAGGCATGGTATGACACCGGACCATATCCCGAAGATTTTTTTTACGGGATGGAAGAATATGATTTCAGCTACCGATTAATTGATAAAAATTATTGTATCCTGTTTCTTGATAGCCTCACTGTAATTCACAAAGAATCCCCGCTTGGAAGAAAAACAAAAGCAGAAAAATTAAAGATGATGTGGGTAAATAAAAGTAAAGTCGCATGGCGTTATCTCCCATTTCGGTTTTTCCTCTCAACTTCGATTCTGTGGTCGATTTATTATCTGATAAAATCAGGATGGAACATAAGCCTCTTTATCGCCGGTTATCGTGAAATAATAAATTTAAAAATGAAACGAACCCCTATTTCTAGTAAATCACTTCAATACCTGAGATCGGTAGATGCCAGATTGTTGTATTAAGCATTTAAATAAATAAAAGGCTAAAAGATTAGGTTTGATTTCGAATACGAATCAAAGATTGCTCGAAAGCATTCAAGTAATTCCAGATGATTTCAGGAGCCTTTAAATTCCATTTGGGCAGGGAGGCCCAGGAACTATAAAATTTAAATGGATCTCTTGTAAAAGCCTCCATTTTTTCCAGAAAGGCATTTCGTTCTGTTGGGTTATAAATCAAATAACAAGATGGGTTTAAGATTTCTGGTTCCGGTTTACCGTCACTTCCCCAATAAATCGGTATACATCCGTTTTCAATTGATTGAAAAAGTTTTTCTGTAGTATAGCCATTTTTATTGGAATTTTCCGGACATATATTTAAATAGTATTGTTGTAAGAAAAGATCCTTCCGATCATTATACTTACTTTTTAAAAGGTCGCAATTGTTATAAATTTTGCCAGAACTATCTACCGGGCCAAATTGCAAAACCTCATCCATGATCTGCCGCCGTATACCATTCCGATCATGGCTGGCTACAAGACAACAAAATCCATTTCTTTGTTCAGGAACAAAGGAGCCATACTTAGTGGAAAGATGTTCGGTAATCTGATCGTAGTCCCAATCAGGCTGCACTACATATAATAGCCACAAGGGAAACCTCAAATAGTTTGGGCGGTCGATGTAGTCGAAACCAAGGGACAGATCTACCTTGCCGATCAGATGGTCACCATATTTTGGGAAATGGTCCAAATTTTCTCCAGTAAAAAAAACCGACAAGGTATCTTTTCTCCCTTGTTTTATATTTATGGTGTTGTGACCAAACACGGAATAGAATTGAATTAGCCCCACACTGGCTTTTTCAAGGATATTCCTGTGCCGGATAAAACGATAAAACCATAGGTCGAAAATCGATGAATAATCCCAGAATCCATAGAATTGTATTGGAGAATTCCGGTTCAACCATACTTCCCGTAATGGCCTAATGAGGGACCTGCTCCACCTGCCCATCTCCTTTTATTTACTCTTGCCCGTTTTGGATTTCGCAACCGACTTATTTCTGACGACCAACGTTTCCGTTGCAGCGACCGGAGCCATCAGGGTGTTCTTATAATCTTTGTATAAGATCCAGAATAAGAGTCCAAAAAAGAGTAAACCGGCCAGATTGTTGAGCCAGAAGCCCAGTTCAATAGCGCGCAAGACCTTTACTGGCTTGAATTTAAACTCAATGTTATGGGAGCCGGAAGGAATTTTCATGCCCCTGAACAGATAATGCACCCGGATGTGCTCGACCGGTTGGCCATCCACATAGGCCTGCCATCCCTTGTCCGGGCCATACCAGATTTCAGAAAATACGGCAAACTGATCCCCTTCCGCCTGTGAGGTATAGGTCAGGGCATTAGGCTCATATTTGGTGAGTGTGACACTGCCGTTCTTGGTAAAGGAACTGGAGGAGAGGTATCCGGGGAATTCCTTATCGAGCACGATTGCCGTCTGGGCCGGGTCTATATCCCGGATAGCGTCAATTTCTTCATCCGGGGTATCCACTTTGCGGATATCGTTTACCAACCAGGCATTGCCCATCGCTCCTGAATTCAGTTGAGCCTGCTGGTCCTGGGTGATGATGTATTTGGTATTGAGCATGTTCAACATTTTTTGGTCCCCTTTGACCAGATAGGCGTCAATGATATCCTGGTATCTTCTGAGTTTGGCGGGATGATAACCACCAACGGATTTATGATAAAAAGAAGGCGAGGCATTCTGAAACGGATCCCCGCCCAGATCGAGGACGCGGTAATACAGTTGTGGGTCCTGAAGTATCTGCTGGTCCACCGGCCGCATGGGATTTCCCTTCTCAATGACCGATTTAGGCTGCCAGTCATCAGGGCTTAGGTATCTCCTGGCAATACCAAACAAATCCAGAAATGTAAGGACAGTCAATCCTGCCAATGCATAACTTTTTTTAAGTTTGTCCGTAAGAAAAAAGTAGAGGAGGAGTCCACCGGCCAGCATGAAAAGCAAGCTTCTTAGCGCATCCTGCCGAAGGTAAATGGCCCTTGCTTCTTTAAGCACATTGACCAATGCAGGTTCATACCTGGCATCCCCGGCGGCCGTGAAATCAAAAAATAATCCTCCGGCAAAACCAAAAAGCAAAACAAAACCGGAAAACCCCGCCATCACTCTAATAAAAAGGCTCAGGACATCCTTTTTGCTTTTATCCAGGGCCAGAATTTGCCAGAGGGTATAGATGGCAAACATGGGGATCAGGCAACTGGTGATGTTGTGGATGGAATTAGGCGTCCTGAATTTATTAAGCATCGGCAGGTTTTCAAATAAAAACCGATTCAGAAGATCGAAGTTTTTTCCCAGGGACATCAATACCAGAAGGGTGGTAGCGGCGACCATTCCCCATTTCATAGGACCTTTTACCCAAAACAGACCAAAAATAAAAAGCAAACAGATTATAATGCCCATATAATCCGGTGAACCCGTGAAACTCAATGCGCCCCAATACATCGGTAAGAGGGGTTGTGGCTGAAAACCTTTTTCTCGGAGCAAAGTATTGATGCTGTTGTTTCCTGCCACTTTTTCAATATTTGCCCCACCGACTGCACCCGGGATGACCATGGCCAAAAGATCGCGTACCCCGTCGCTCCATTGCATGGCATAATTGTATCCAAGCCCGCCTTCACTGCTTTCTGATAAATTGGACGACTGGCCCCGCTCCGAAGCAGGTGACAGGATGCTGCCACCCCTCATCGTATCGGCTGCAAAACCCCGCACGGTCACCGTCTGGTAAAGGTTAGCAGAAAGAGCGATCAGGGACCCGGCAACCAGGATCATCAAGATTTTACCCAGATCCGGCCATTCATTCATTCTAATCAGTTTATATATGAACGGTAGTGAAAAAACACCCCCTGCTAATAAAAAATAATAGGTCATTTGTGGATGTGCATTGGCCAGACTCAAGGTCACTGCCAGGGAGAATGCAAAGCCACCAATGAAATAATCTTTTTTAAATACCCTGTAAATACCTGCAATGGCCATGATGGTAAATGCAGCACTGGCCAGTTTGCTGTTGTGCGAGGCTTCCAGGACACCGATATGAGTCGAGGCAAATCCGGTTCCGAGTGCCCCTAATAAGGACAACCATGGACCTACCCCCAAGATGATAAAGCCTGTAAAAGATGCAATCAACAGAATGAGGAAATATCCCAAGGATCCTCCGGTAAATAATCTGAATGCCGAACCGATGTGATCGCTAAGTCCTACTTTGCCTCCTCCATACATTGAATAAGTAGGCATTCCACCAAACATGGAATTGGTCCACCTCGTAAACTCACCGGTCTTTTCATGATATTGGCGAGCTTCCTCCGACATAGCGGCATTTTGTACATTTTCACCTTGTAGGATCTTGCCGGAAAACTGGGGGGCCATAAATAAGGTGCCAATCACAAAAAGGATAGCTACGCACAGAAAATAAGGTAATGATTTGCTGACAAAGGGATTCATGATCGTTGTTATCGGGACAAAAATAGAAATATTTGCAGCATGAAGAATTTATTACAACCTGATATTTATAACCTTGAGTAGATGACCTACCGTTTATTGGCATTTATTTCCATGATGTCCTTTTCAACCATTGCTTAAGGATGGACCCGTAAACAATATTTATATCCTCTGAGAAACGGAACCGGAGGACCAGAGCAATAAATACCACGGCGAACAGACCAGACCAGGCCGATTTCATAAACAAGCTGGGGGTCCTCTCACAGATCATATAAAACACTGTGAACAAGGCCAACCCTATTCCAAGAAAGCCTATGGTCGGCCAGCGGAACGGCCAAAGGCTGTATATTCCATACAAAACGAGGAGCCTGACTGAGAAAGTAATTATGGCCAGGATCAGAGTGCTAATCGCGGCTCCAAGGATCCCGTATTTTCCTACCATTATGATATTCAGGGGGATGGCAAGTATTACATTGGTGATGCTGATCAAACTTTCAATTCTCCATTTTTTGGAATAGCCGATAATCAGGTTTGACAGTCCGGTGCTCAATTCCAACATCTTGGAGAGGACCAGGGGGATAATCACAGCAATGCTGATAGTAATATTTTTACCTATCATCCGTTGGAATAAGTCCAAGTTGAAGAGGATCAGGGAGACCATAAAAAAGGAAAAGATCAGATATGACATCGAAGTGCGATGATAAAGGGCCTGGATTTTGTCCACCTCATTGTCCTTCCAGTGGGAGGAGATTTTTGCCCCAAGTACAGAAGCCGTAGCCCTTACGGGTACATGCGCCAGAGTGGTTATATAATTCATCAAAAGATAGGTTGCCACACCCTCCAGCCCCACAAGGCCGCCGACTACCAGTGTATCGATGACCGGCACACCGGCATTGACAATGGTTTGGACGAAACCGATTCCCGACATGCCTACCATATGGGGAATAAGGCGAATTGTGGTTTTGCTGAACCGCAATCCAATCATGAAAGGAAATTTCCTTTGAGCATAAAATATCAAAAGTAATAGAGGGATGAGGTAGTGGATGGAATACAAGGTTAAGAAGCCTTTCATGGATAACCCCCATACCACACCGAGTATTATCAGGAGGATGATGAGGCGTATCACAATTTCTCTCACAAAGGATTGAAAGATCGCCTCTCCCCTTGAAAAGAGGTACATTTCAAACACATTAAAAAGGAGTAACAGATAAGCGAAAATAAGCGTCGAAAAATAATATTCTGAAAACAGGGGCGACCGGGCATTAAAATATCCCGTGATCAGCTTTTCTAACAAGATGCTCAATAAAACCACTCCGGCCATCCCCACATGGACTACAATGAGATACAGCTGAAACTGGTCATTTTTACCCGGATCCGTGTATTGAACATAATAAGGCTGAAACCTGAAATACGGAGCGATAAAACCAAGACTTGCAAAAGAAGTGAGGATGACACTATAGTCCATGATTACCTTGGTAAGGCCCATATATTCTGCACTAATAAAGCGGGGATACAGAATCAGCAGGTTAAAGGCCCCAATCAAAAAACCAAGGTAAATGATAATGGAAGAAAATATAGTATGTCTGCGTATCCGGCCCAGGAGAGGATGATTGAAGGGCAAAGATAGAGATTAGTGGTCAGTAGCCAGCAGTCACATACCAAAAGCCAGAATTTATCGGCCAGTGGTCAGCGGCCGAAGCTCAGCTTCTTCGTAACGGGACTTAATAATTCGAAAAATCTTTATGAACTTCGTGCACCTCATGAAGTCACAAGCACCCATCCGGATCAGCGTTGATGTAGGAGGCACCTTTTGTGATTGTTACCTGGAAGATCAGAAAAATACCCGGTCCCTGAAAATATTGAGCACGGGAAGGCTGCGTGCTCAAGTCAGCTCGGTATCCCGACCTGGGAAAGCCTTCCTCAATCAAAACTGGGACCTGCCTTTTCCAAAAATTTTAAGCGGTTGTTTGATCGAAAACACTCAAACCGGGAAGTCCTGCAGGCTTTTGTCATTTGACCCTTTGACCGGCTTTGCGAACTATAAAGGAAACCTGGGCCTGAAGGAAGGGGATATGGCCGAACTTTATATAGAAGCCGAAGCTCCGGTCTTTGCCGCCCACCTTATCGCCGGTATTCCGCTCCATGAACCCTTAAGGGATATTGAACTCAGGGTAGGAACTACAAAAGGTACGAATGCCCTCCTGGAAAAGAAAGGGGTTTCCTGCATCTGGATCACCAACCGGGGATTAAAAGATCTGCTTTATATCCGCACCCAGCAGAGACCTCATCTCTTTCAATTAAACATTCCTGAACCCGAGGCTTATCACCGGAAAACGATCGAAACCGAGGCCAGGATGAATGCCGCCGGTGAGGTTATCCGGGTTTTAACCAGGAAAGAGTTGGACCGGATTCTTTCCGAATTACCCGATGACCGGGCCATACCGGTTGCGATATCTCTGATGCATGCTTATAAAAACCCGGAACATGAGGCACAACTGCGAAGCAGGATTACAGCTGCCGGATACCGGTATGTCTCATGTTCGCATGAATTGCATCCTGCCATTCACCTGCTGCCCAGGAGTGAAACTACGGTTTGCAATGCCTATTTAAGTCCAGTCATACACCTGTTTATTCTCAACCTGGCCAGGCATGTGCCGGCTGACCAATTCTATTTTATTTCTTCAGCGGGGCAGTTGATTCCCGCAGTCTCTTTTCATGCCAAAGACAGCCTGCTCAGCGGCCCCGCAGGCGGCATCCGGGGCGCAGAACAAATCAGCAGACAATATATGACTTCCCGACTGATCACCTTTGATATGGGAGGTACATCCACCGATACGGCCAGGATCGATGGTCATGCGGATCTTCGTTTTATCACCCGCATAGGGGAAATGCAAATCGCCTCTCCTTCGTATTATATGGAATCCGTGGCGGCAGGAGGGGGCAGCATCGTTTCCTTTCGGGATGGCAGATTCACGGTCGGCCCCGAAAGTGCAGGGGCCTTACCAGGTCCGGCCTGTTATGGACAAGGAGGGCCTTTGACCCTTACCGATATCAATTTGTTGCTTGGTAAATTGGATCCCGCCGCATTCAGCATACCCATTCAGGTTTCCAAAGCTGAAAAAGCGTTCACCGATTTGTTAGGGATAGCCGGAATCAGTGGTCATGCCAGATCAAAACACAAAACCCTGCAAGGCATAATTCGGATTGCCAATGAAAAAATGGCAGAAGCCATTCGGAAAATTTCATTCACCAAGGGATTTGACCCGGGAGAATATTCCCTGCTGGTTTTCGGGGGAGCAGGAGGGTTACATGCCTGTGCCCTGGCTGAAATGCTGCACATGCGGAAAATCATTATCCCCTTTGATGCAGGCATTTTCAGCGCCCGTGGAATTGGACAGACATCAAGGGAAGTCATAAAAATCAAACAGATCAATTCGCCTCTCGAGCTTTCGGGTAAATCCCTGAAGGTCGCCTTCCGGAAACTGGAACTGGAAACCACTGCCGAAATGATCCGAAACCAGGTTAAAAACAAAAATTCAGCAATAGCCCGCAGGCAGGTCTACCTTAGGTTCAAAGGCCAGGACCAGGTCATTGCTATAAATTGGGAAAAGGGAATGGATATCCCTTCAGCATTCCGGGCCGAATACCGGCGCATTTATAAGTCGGACCTGGATTTCCCGATTGAAGTTGAAAAGATCCTGGTCAGAGCCGTTGAAAAAACCGGTTCCACAACAATGAAAAGCATTTCAAAAAAGTCAAAAGTCATTGCATTGGCAACCGGCGATAAAAAATTCATCCGCTGGCATGAACTTCAGGGCGGGCATCGCTTAGCCGGACCATGTACGATATCCAGTGCCCAGGCGAGTGTATTTATTGAGGATGGATGGACCGTCCGGGTTATGGACAACAAAGACCTGGTGGCCATTCCATCTCATAAACACCATACAGTCCAAAACTGGTCTCCGGCCATTAACCTTGAACTGTTCCAGAACCGGTTCCGGTCGATTGCGGAACAAATGGGGGCACAACTGCAATACAGCGCTTTTTCTGTAAATGTGAAAGAGCGGCTGGACTTTTCCTGTGCCATCCTGGATGATCAGGCCAGGCTCCTGGTAAACGCTCCGCACATTCCGGTGCACCTGGGCAGCCTGGGCATCAGTGCAAGGCTGATCCTTCGTGATTTTGACCTTGCCCGGGGAGACATCCTGTTGAGCAATCATCCCAGGTACGGAGGGTCTCATTTGCCTGACCTTACGCTGCTCAAGGCGGTTTTCGATGAGCAGAACCGTTTGATTGGTTTTGTCACCAACAGGGCCCACCATGCTGAAATCGGGGGCATGACCCCGGGATCCATGCCTGCCTTCGCAAGCCGTTTGGAGGAAGAAGGAGTCATTTTTAATCCTACCTATATTTATCGCGGGGGGAAACCAGCCTGGAAGCGGATTCGAAGTCAGTTAACACAGGCAACTTATCCCTCCAGGAATCCGGAATTAAATATTCTGGACCTCAGGGCCGCCATCGCTTCCCTCCAGACAGGTGAAAAAAGGCTTCAAACCCTCGCCAAAACTTATGGCACGGAATATCTCCGCAAACAAATGCGCAGCTTATTGAACCAGGGAAAGGAACAGATCGGGACTTATATCCGAAATCATGCCAGGGCCCGACTCAGGGCGGTAGAATACCTGGATGACGGCCACCGCATTCAGGTATCCATTTCGATCAACGGGGATAATATGTCCATTGATTTCACCGGTACATCCGGTGTACATCCTGGCAATCTCAACGCAAATCCTGCCATTGTGCAGAGCGTGGTCCTTTATGTCCTGCGTTTGCTGTGTGACCGGGATATCAGCCTGAATGAAGGTATGCTGCACCATGTGGAAATTATAAACCCGGCCAGTTTTATCAATCCATATTTTCCTGCTTCGGATCAAGATAGCCCGGCTGTAGTCGGAGGAAACACGGAGGTCAGTCAGCGATTGACCGATTGCCTGATCAAGGCGTTTGGACTTGCTGCCTGCAGCCAGGGCACCATGAACAATTTTTTGTTTGGGAATAAACGGTTTACGTATTACGAAACAATTGGAGGCGGGACCGGGGCCGGACCTGGGTTTCATGGCCGCTCAGCCATACATTCACATATGACCAATACTAAAATTACAGATCCGGAAGAATTGGAATGGCGCTACCCGGTCCGATTGGAAAAATTTGAAATCAGGAGGGGATCCGGTGGCTCCGGCCAATGGAGAGGGGGAAATGGAATTTGTCGCCAGATCAAATTTCTCGAGCCTATGACCATTACCATTCTGGCACAGCATCGTAAAGAAAAGCCCTTCGGCATGATGGGTGGTTATCCAGGTAAGTGTGGCCATCAAATATTGATTCGGGGTAACAAAGCTCATCCCCTAGAGGCCAATCAATCCTTTGAAGTGCGGACCGGTGATGGGATTAAGATTGAGTCTCCTGGCGGAGGAGGTTGGGGAAATTCATCGAATGCAAGAAAGGATAAAAGGCAGAAATAATTAAAAGGAACAGGTGGAGAATCACTGATTATCTGTTCCTGCCTATCTTATCCGAAATTAAGGAATTGCCAAAATGACCTGACTTCCCCAAAGCCTTCAAAAATCTACACGTACAGTTATGGTTAGATTTTAATCACTTTATGCCAAAAAGTCTTCCCATGGCTTTGGAAATGCAAGAAATAAGAACCTGCCTCCAAATCCGCCAAATGGATACGATTTTCAATAACTGTTCCCTTTCGCAACAATCTTCCCTGTAAATTATAAATAAGATATGTCACTTCCTGTTCAGGCTGTATTTTAAACTGGAGATTGATTGATTCGTGAGTCGGATTAGGAAATAATATGAAAGCCTCGTCCGAATTTAGTCCAAAAGGTTCCTTTGATATTTCCTGATGAATCATTGAGCTGGAAATGGAGCAACCTTGCACCTTAACATCCGCCAAATGGAGATAATTATTTCCATATCCTGTATTGTCTACCCAAATTCTTACATACCGTCCGGTGGATGAAAGATTGGGAATATTAATAACTTGTCCATTGGTCATACCCGTTGCATTATTATATTCATACACATACCCCGAGGTAGAATAGCTAGTGACTGGACTACTTGAGACAAATACCCGCATCCTTTTAATCCTATTTCCACAACAATCTTTCCGATTTGAAATTTCAATATTTGAAACCTGATAATTGGATCCCAAATCCACCTGCCACCAGGGCTGTAACTCTGTATTGGTATGATTGAAATTGGTTATTGAACCATCTACAGCTCTGGATGAGGGATAACTGTTTGATCCATTATAATTACTGGACTGGCTTGTACTTTTACCCTGACTGAGATTTACTGGAGAAGTACATCCTTGGCTACAAGGGGAACAGGATCCTCCACAATCGATTCCGGTTTCATCCCCGTTTTTAATTCCATCCGAACAAGAATTTGTCATGCTAATTGTCATTGGATTGGATGTGGTGGAACTGTTACAATTGTCTATCGCCCTGGCTGTTATACTATAGGTATTCTCCGTGGCCGGGCTGACCGTATAACTGTATGGCGATGTGTTATCTGTTCCAAGCAGATTGGTCCCATTATAAAAATCAACCCTGCTGATGGATCCTCCTGCATCATTCGCAATGGCATCTATGGTAAAAGCAGTCCCCTGAATATAACTCGTTGAATTAGATGAAATTGAGACCGACGGGGTTTGATTGTTGACACAGGGGTCCACCGTGCTTGAACAACCGAAAACTTTTACCTCTCCTAAATGAAGATAATTGTTTCCGTATCCTGTATTGTCTACCCAAATTCTCACATACCGCCCGTTGGATAGAAGATTGGGTATATTAATAATTTGTCCATTGGTCATACCCGTTGCATTATTATATTCATACACATACCCCGAAGTTGAATAGCTGGTGATTGGACTACTTGAGACAAATACCCGCATCCTTTTAATCCTATTTCCACAACAATCTTTCCGATTTGAAATTTCAATATTTGAAACCTGATAATTGGATCCCAAATCCACCTGCCACCAGGGCTGTAACTCTGTATTGGTATGATTGAAATTGGTTATTGAACCATCTACAGCTCTGGATGAGGGATAACTGTTTGATCCATTATAATTACTGGACTGGCTTGTACTTTTACCCTGACTGAGATTTATTGGAGAAGTACAACCTAGGCTACAAAGGGAACAGGATCCTCCACAATCGATTCCGGTTTCATCCCCATTCTGTATCCCATCGGTACAACTTGGCAATATCCCGATGGCCAGGACCGGCGAAAGGGAAGAAATGCCGCAATCATCATAAACCTTTGCCGTAAACGAATATCCGGTGCCACCGGCCTGGGCTATGGTATATTCAAATGGAAAATCGGTATCGATGCCCAACACCTCCCCTTTATTGTAGAATTCAACTTTTACAGGTGAGCCATCCGCATCATTTGTATTTGCAGTAATTTTAAAACTGCTTCCTCCAGCATATGCAGAAGCAGCGGAAGTCAGATTTACAGCTGGCGGCTGACTGCCGGCACAAGCTGTGGTTTTAAAGATCCACAGACCCGACTGGATATCGCTGGCCAGGATATTCCCGGAAGAAAAAAAGGGATAGGTTCCCCAGCAACCTCTGAATACCGGTGAATAGGATGTATAGCCCCTGTCCGTATCGAAATAAGCGACACGACGGATATTGTTTACGTCACTTATATTGTAGACCTGTACACCATCGGTATAATAAGAAACATAAGCACGGTCCCCGGTGATATAAGGGTTGTGCCCAATACTGCCCTCCCCTACCTGGATGCTGGGATATTGGTCCTTCAATGTGGCGGACTTGAACTGCTTGTAGTTTTCATTTTCAATTGTGCCATTGCTGTTGATGGGAAACAACCACAAGGGGTGCCCGGCGGTTTCGATTGCATTAATGAGGAGGCTTTGGTCGGCGTTCATATAGCTGCTGTGGTTGTAGCCTCCGGTTTGAAAAGTGGACAATTCCCCGCTGCAGGAATTTCCGGTACAATCATATTGGGAGAGATAGCCGCTGTAAATATGCGAGGCATACACGACATTGTTCCTGACATATACATCGTGCACATAACCCCGGGGCAGGGCCTGGTTGATGACCATGCTTGGGCTATCCGGCCTTACAGAAAGGTCCAGTACGATGATCCCGTTGTTTCGGGTATCCGTGCCTGCACAATACAACCGTCCATTGGCTTCATCGATAAACGGCATATGACATTTGGAGAAAAAGGCCGTGGTTTGTCTGATCTGGACTACCCTATCCGGCAGAAATTGCAGGTCAAATATCCTTAGACCTCCGGCATCAGGGCCGTCAGTCACGGCATAGGCATAATGTCGGTAAGTCTTGAATTCACGCCAGGAAGTTGAGGTATAAGGTCCGAATTTATCAACCAATCGGATGCTGGCGGGATTGGTGACATCGAAAAAATAGATATATCGTGCCGACCCCAGAATAGCATATTCCCGTCCATTGGACGAATACCCCCAGACATCGGAATAAGACTCTCCAGCTCCATTCCATTGCCCGAGCAATTGAGTATTAAATTCATACACCTGCGCCTGAAGCCATGAATGGGAAAAAAGGAAAAATATCAGCAGCTGTTTCATTTGTTTCCTGAATAATCTCCCTAATTTACCAATAAAATTCGGAAAGCCAATATCTTAAAAGGTTCCTCCTTCCATAGGAGCCTTTGTATCGCCCCTTCCATACATTCAAAGGGCCAATTATTAATTGTAAAAAGTATTTTTTTAAACCCCCTGGGCTCAAAAACGGATAATCGAAGAATCTCTTTATTTTGTGCACAGTTATGCATAAAAAATGGAGAATATTTATTATCTGTCATGATAAAATCATCGAAGAATATTATGCCAACGACCCCAAGTTCGATGCTGACCGTTTTTGGTTTGTAAATGTTTCTTCAAGACACCTTTATAAGGAATATGAACTTAAGTACAAGGTTATAAATCTGTTTGACCAGGGCATTTACCGCAAATTGGGAAGGGCCTATACGGAATCCGAAGCCATCTACAATATTTATCTAAACGGGCTGCATAAAGACTGTGAAGCTGTTGGATTTATCCATTGGGATGTTGAATTAAAATCAAGAGCTAGTGGAGATTACAACATTTCAGAAAATATTGACGAAATGGTTGGCCAGAGTGTTCACATCAGCTTTGAAACGCATGATGTAGTTCGTGACTACCATCACGGTATTTTGGCCGACCCGCGTCAACCCAATAAATATAAAGGCAAAGGATTAAACTGTTACGACTATATCCTGAATGATTATAACAGGTATTTCAAATCCCAATATTCCATCCAAGATCTTTTAACTAAAAAAAAGATCAACTTGTGTTCCTGCTTTTTAATCCCATGCACAACATTTGAGAGAATGATGCTATTCATATCCGAGATTTTGGAATCCGGAAAACTGAATATTTTCGATACTAAGGGACTATACAGAAAACAAGGGGTTCTTATGGAAAGGTACTTTGGATTGTTTTTAGCGTTTGAAAATTTGATACACAAGGAATTACCCTTACATCATCATTCCTTTAAAAAGATTGGAATCAAGGCCCATGCCATGAATGTATTTCATCGGATGATTGACTTATTAAAATGAACCACCATTTCAGTTGTTAACCCACCTGGATCGGTCCTCTTTTTCATACAAAGGTCAATCGGCCTTTACCCCCTGAAGTTATGATAATCTGTCCGCATTCGGGGGAACCATGCTATCAATACCTGTGAAAGTTAGGTCAAAAGCGGTTAAACAAATTAACTATCCTTCTCCAAAGAGCAATCCCATAATCTTCACCATCCAATGCCAAAATTCATTTTCCTCCGGCAAGGTTCCTCCTCCATCCTCTTCTGGTCCGTCATTTCTGCTGCATTTATTGGGCCCGGTACGATCACAACCTGTTCCAAAGCGGGGGCCTCCTTCGGGCTTGTCCTTTTATGGGCCCTGTTGTTTTCGACCATTGCTACGATATTGCTGCAGGAACTGGCCGCGCGGGTCAATATGGCCACCGGCAGGAACCTGGGTGAAATCATGTCCATTAAGTACCAGCAGAAAAAAAATTCCTCATGGATACCCGGTTTTTTATTCCTGTCGGTGTCCTTTGGTTGTGCCGCATACCAGGCCGGCAACATCCTGGGAGCGGTGGCCGGGCTTCGTCTTTTGGGCCCACTCCCTTCCTATGGATTCACCCTGGTCATTGGCATGCTTTGTTTTGTTTTGTTATGGAAAGGCACCGTGAGCCAGGTAGCCCGGCTCATGGGCATCCTGGTGGTCATCATGGGGATCATATTTCTTTATATTGCTTTCAGGGCGGGACCTTCCCTTGCCGGGCTGTTGAAAGGCGGTTTCTTTCCGGCAATACCTGCCGGGAGCGGAAGCCTGATCATTGGCCTGATCGGGACCACCATCGTTCCCTATAATTTATTCCTGGCATCCGGTGTACAGAAAACACAAAGCTTGTCCTCCATGCGGCTGGGCATTGGTATCGCCGTGGGTATTGGCGGGCTGATCAGCATGGCCATCCTCATCAGCGGCACTTTGTTATCAGGGGAATATTCCTATGCCTCCTTGTCCGCCGCCATTGAGAAAAACATCGGCCCCATGGGTTCCTTGTTTTTTGCCATGGGATTGTTTGCTGCGGGCTTCAGCAGCGCCATCACCGCCCCTCTTGCAGCGGCCATTTGCGGCCAATCCCTGTTCAGGGAAAAATGGCCATTAAAGTGGTCTGAAAACGGTGCATATTATAAGATGACCTGGATCGGGGTACTTCTTACCGGTGTGGTATTTGGCTTTGTGAATGTAAGGCCGGTCCCAGCCATCCTTGCAGCGCAGGGCATCAACGGGCTCTTGCTTCCCCTGGTTTGTATAGCCATTTATCTTGCCACCCGGGACCAGGGAATGATGCCTCCGGAGTACCGGCATAAATTCTGGCTGGATAAGATCTATCTCATCATCATCTGGGTTACCTGTTTTCTCGGCCTTTACAATATACAGAAATCGATTCTCAATATCCTTAAAATAAACTCCGTGCCCGAATCGAAACTCATTCTGATCTCCGTATTGCTGGGAGTGGCCATCGTTTTGTTGCTCAACCAGGATCACGAGCGATCAACCGCTCGGTCCGGGAAGTAAGCCAGCCCACCTATCCTCCATCCATCCCCTTTTCATACGGATCAGACGGATAAACTCCTGTTGAACCTGGACTGCGCGCAGATTAAAACCGGCAAAGGGTTGAGTGTAATAAAGGTCTCCCTGGAGATGATCGGTGAGAAACCGGACACACTGTTCCGCAGACATACGCAGCATGGAAAAAGGGATGAGGGACAGTTCCTGTCTTGTTAAGAAGTCTCTTGTCCGGGAAAGATAACCGGTAATAAATTGGATATAAGCCTCTTCGTGAAAACCAATGGGTGCCAGTCTCCCATCCTCCCCCGAAGGATTGCATAAGGTGCGCAGGGCATCCCCGGTATCAAAGAGAATAGTCCCCCGCATCACGGTATCGAGGTCGACCATACAGACTCCTTGCTCATTTTTATCAAAAAGGACATTGTTGATCTTTGTATCGTTATGCACTACCCTTTGAGGCAGGCCGGAGGTTCCCTTTGCCGCGCGGATTTCGACCAGGATTTCCTGCATAAATTCAATTTCTCCACGACAATGGCCCGCCCGGCCGGCGATATCATCCTCGAGAGCTTTTTGAAACTGGTTTGCCCTGAAATCGAGATTGTGAAAATCCGGGATGGTGTCGATGATCTGCGAACCATTGAGCTCCGATAACAGAAAATGGAATCGGCCAATCACCCGTCCTGCTTCATAAGCCTGGCCGGCTTCCTTCAAAGAATCAAAGCTGTGGGTATCGGGAATGAATTTCAGGACCCGCCAGTAATTTCCTTTGGAAACCAGATAATCAGAACCATTTCTTGTTTTAAAAAGCCCGACAAAGGTCTCGGATGGATAATGAAGGGCAACATGCTGGCTTACCAGGCGAAGGTTGTTCATCAAAGCAGGAATATCCTTAAAAACGCGATGGTTGATCCGCTGAAGCAGACCATCCGACCCGTCTATCCGTACCCGGTAGGTATCGTTGATCAGGCCATTTCCAAAACGAACCGGCATCTGATTCCGGTCCAGCCCAAAAGCATCAAATACATCATCATCGATCAGGACCATAGGCTGGAAGGATATTTTCCTGCCGCTATGAGTTTGTTTAAAGCGGCCATCACCGCCGGTTTATCCTCCGGATAGGTCACGCCGAACCAGGTGGATTCGGAAGGGAGCACTTTGACGGTTGCCAGTTTCTCTGCGATCATATAATCGACAAGGGTGGGTATATAATATTCGGATTTAGGATCCATGCCATGGTCCTGGAGGAAGGTCCTGAAATGCCTGTCCATGACGTTAAAATAATGAGGCACACATCCCCACATGTTCATGGAAGCAAAATCATCATCTTTCAGGGGTTGGGGATTTTCCGATTCGCTGTCATAACGGATAATTCCGTCCGGAAAGCGTTTGATTTTGGTACGCTCGTGGACGGCAAGCAGGTTATTGTTTTCATCCACCGAACAAATGCCCCTGTTCACCGTCCCGTGATCGGACAGGGTATTTCTCAGGTAATAGCCGATCGTACAATACGACGTGATGTCATCCGGTTTTAAACCCATAAGAAAACCGGCCAGGGTCTGATAGGATTCCGACCCGTAAAAATCATCGGCATTGATGACCCCAAAGGGTTCCCGGATCACATCGCGGGCCACCCATACGGCATGTGCCGTGCCCCAGGGTTTGGTCCGTTCAGGGTGAACCGGGATGCCCGGAGGAACCATGGAAAGGTCCTGGTTTACAAAATGATACTCGACTTTGCCGTCCAGTTTGTGGGCAAAGGCCTTCATCATATCCGACTTAAAACTTTCCCGGATGATAAAAACAATTTTGCCAAAACCGGCGGCCAGGGCGTCGTACAGGGAATAATCGATAATGGCTTCGCCATTGGGCCCGAACTGGTCCAATTGTTTCAAACCACCGTAACGGCTGCCCATACCGGCAGCCAGGATAATCAATGAAGGTTTCATTTTTAATATGGTTTAATTATTTGTGTTCAAAAGAGTAGACAAAGGTATCAAGGAAATGGTTCCTGAATTTTCCTTCAGGGTCAAAAGACCGTAACAGATTTACAAAGTCCCCCATTTTTTCATACCTGGATTGAAGAATACGGGCATCCAGCGTGAATAGTTTCCCCCAGTGGGGTTTGGCCCCGAACGGAGCAAGCTCCGCTTCGATGACCGGTAATAGTTTCTGTACTTCCGGCCAGTTGGGTTTGAGGGTGAAGTGGATGGCAAGACAGGGTTGATTATGACAGGGGCTGATCCAAAACGGATCGGCATCTATGGTCCTGATTTCAGAAATTTGGAGTAAGGGATGGATCAGCTCCTTTTTTCTCTCCAGTGCCAGCACGGCCTCTAATCCATTCTTCAGAGGTACAAAATATTCTGCCTGCAGCTCCTCCCCACTACTGGGAGTGAAACCCATTTTAAAATGAGGCATCCTGTCGTACCAGGTTCCTGGCTCCCCCATCTGTTCGGTACAGTTGACGGCATCAAGGGCCTCGATGGGGTGAAGGTTTTTGACAGCCGGCGTGGCTCCATAAAAATCGGAAATTACGGTATCAGCAGGATCATAAACCGATTTGACCCATACCTGGCTCACTTCCCGATTTAGCCAGTCGGTGAAAAGACTCACACTGTATCCTGCAGATAGGATGGATTGAAAATTTTCCTTTAATGATTGTAAAGGCAGATGCTGGTATACCCGCTGCTGCATCCTGAATGATTTTTGAATGGAAAGGGTAAGGGCGGTGACCATGCCCAGCCCACCCAGTCCAACCACCGTACCATTAAATACTTCGGGATGGGTGTCCGGAGACAGATGAAGGACTTCCCCCGATGCATTGATCAGTTCCATGGCCCTGACGGCAGAAGCCAGGTTTCCGTTTTTTACGCCGGAACCATGGGTAGCCGTTGCACAGGCACCGCCAACCGAAATATGAGGCAGCGAGGCAAGATTATGCAAAGCAAATCCTCTTTCATCCAGATAAGGGCTGAGTTGGCCGTATTTGATTCCCGCTTCGACGGTCACCGTTTGACGGGACTCATCAAGGCCCCTGATGCGGTTTAGATTTTCAGTTGAAATCTGGCTTACCGGTGAATCAGCGATGTCATTAAAACAATGCCTGGTACCCAACGCTTTTGTCGCACGGGCCTTACGTACCTGTTGTGTCAATTCGTCGAGGGAGGCAGGCGCCAGCAAGTGTTTTGACTTGTAAGCATAATTTCCGGCCCAGTTTGTGTTTGTCATGGATGGTGGTTTACAGGCTGGCATCCAGGGCAAGAGAAAGCTTCCTGCAAGGGCAGCAGATCCGGATCTGATAAATGTTTTCCTTTTCATACCTTCCGGCCCGGTTAATTGAATAAAAGAAGAGTTTAACCTGGATTTTACATCTTTTCAGAATGGAAAATCTTTTTTAATTAAAATGTAAATAACTGGAATATTTCAATAAATTCATTTCACAAATCAAAATAATTTTCTCTCATGGTATTAGGCTGGCTGGATTGGGCAATCATCATTGCTTTTTTATTGTTTTCGATGCTGATCGGGATCCGGGCTTCGAAAAGCGCAGGTAAAAGCGCAGATGAATTTTTCCTTTCCGGGCGGAATATGCCCTGGTGGCTCCTGGGTTTTTCCATGGTGGCGACCACGTTTTCCTGCGATACGCCCAACCTGGTCACCGGATTGGTCCGTAAAGACGGGGTCTCGGGCAACTGGGCCTGGTGGGTATTCCTGATCACCGGGATGACTACGGTTTTTATTTATTCAAAACTCTGGAGGAGGTCAAAGGTGGTTACGGATCTTGAGTTCTATGAATTGAGATATGCAGGCAAAATGGCCACTTTTCTGAGAGGATTCAGGTCCATTTACCTGGGAGTAGTGTTCAATATCATCATCATGGGCACGGTTTCCCTCGCGGTAATCAAGATGGGTTCCATCATGCTTGGCCTGGAGGGCTGGAAGACTTTGCTCATCCTCAATGTGATCACGGTCATTTACAGCGCCATCGGCGGCCTGCGGGGAGTCCTCTACACGGATTTCTTCCAGTTTATCATCGCGATGGTTGGTTCGATCGGGGCCGCAATTTACGTCACCTCCCTGCCCGAGATTGGTGGCTTGTCCAACTTGCTCAATCATCCGAATGTTTCAGGTGCCCTCAATATCCTGCCGGATTTTTCCAACCGGGACCTGCTTATCGGCATTCTCATCATTCCCCTCCTGGTTCAATGGTGGTCGGTCTGGTATCCGGGAGCTGAACCCGGTGGGGGCGGGTACATCGCCCAGCGAATGCTCGCAGCAAAGGATGAACGCAATGCCATGGGGGCCACCCTCCTGTTCAACATCATGCATTACGCTGTCAGGCCATGGCCCTGGATCATTGTAGCCCTGGCATCCATGATCATTTACCCTGAAGTAAGCGATATACACAATGCCTTCCCGCAACTGCCTGAGGGTAAACTGGGCGATGACCTGGGATATCCGGCCATGCTGACCAAGCTGCCGACCGGCTTACTGGGTATCATCGTCGCATCCCTGGTCGCCGCATATATGAGCACCATTTCGACCCAGCTCAATTGGGGTTCATCCTATGTTTGTAATGATTTTTACAGAAGGTTTGTCAATAAACAAGCTTCGGAAAAACAGTTGGTAGCCGCAGGCCGGTGGACCACCGTCGTCCTGATGATCTTTGCCACCATCATGGGTTTGATGTTGCAGGATGCCAACCAGGGATTTGATTTGTTGTTGTCCATTGGTGCCGGCACCGGATCCATTTTCCTTTTGAGGTGGTTTTGGTGGAGGGTCAACAGTTATAGTGAATTGGCGGGCATGGTGATTTCGTTTGCCTATGCTGTGTTTAATTCCTTCGTCCTGGCCAAACCGCTTACAGGATCTATCAATATCCTTATTGGAGTGCTGATCACAACGGCCGGCTGGCTATTGGTCACTTTTTTAACCCGGCCAGAACCCCAGGAAACCCTGATTCGTTTTTACAAATTCATCAAACCGGCTGCTTTTGGCTGGAAACCGGTCATCGATACAGCAGTAAAGGAAGGAATCATCGAAAAGAACCAGGTCGAAACGGGACAGTTGCCCCTGGAAATCGCCTGTGTCCTTTTGGGTACGGTCACCGTCTATTCCGCGCTTTTCTCAGTGGGTTTTCTGATATATGGTAAAATTCCAAGTTTTCTGATAGCGCTTGTGGTGACCCTGGCAGGTGGATGGTATTTGTCAAGGAATTGGGGGAGGCTGAGGGCTGATATTTTATAAAGGTGGATGTTGTTTGGTGTTTTTTCTGCCCTAAATTTCAATGGAGATGGGGAGGAAGGGAGTCCCAAAGCCTTGGGTGGAGGAAAGTATCGTTATCCAACAGCCGGAATATTTGGTCGCCAATCAGTACCCATCAACTTAAAATTGGAAAACAAATAATTGATTATTAATTACTTAGATTTTTCTTTGTGAACTTTGTGCCTTTGTGGGAGCCAATTAGTGCAGCCTCGCGACCCTAGTAGTGGAGCTGGGGAGATTCGAACTCCCGTCCAGACAAAGCGCTCATCAGCTTTCTACATGCTTAGTTTTCAATTTGGATCTTGGTGCCGGGTAGGAAAGAAAACGTTCCCTTCCGAAGTTTCGGAACGTCACCCAGTTTCCGGTTTATTTCATCCCCTTGCCGGTAACATCGCGAAGGGACTAACCTGAGCTCCCGAAGGAGGGTTTGAATGCGACCGGTCCTGTATCAGGTGTCAGACCGGCGGCATAAAGCGGACTAATTCTCTGAATTAGGCTGCGATAGCATAAGTGTTGCCACTTAAAGGTTGAAAGCTATTTTTAACGGAGTAATCTCTCATGCTCCGGCATGCTTACTGACCAGCAAACCTTCCTGTCGATTCCAGTCAGCCCCATATTTCAAAGAGCTATCAGCTATCAGCTATCAGCTATCAGCTATCAGCTATCAGCTATCAGCTA
>CAYOPD010000056.1:0-25330 GCA_964405735.1 uncultured Saprospiraceae bacterium
TCCTGTATAAATTGGTCGATAACCAGGGGGTCCTCGATTTTGAAATGACTGGGAACGTACATTGTAGAATTAAGGGAATTAAGGGAATTAAGTGAATTAAGGAATTAAGGGCAGAACTTCATTAATTTTTTAATTATTAATTCCTTTAATTATTTATTGGTTCTGCCAAACTGGTATACATTTTCAATCTGAGTGCGCGTATTGCTATATGTCAGGATATCCGAAATCCGGACATCGTATTGTTTATCCCGGTTGAGCAATTTTATCCTGAGGATATGTCGTCCTTTGGGGAGGCCGTATTTCCAGAACAGTTCATGCCTCCGGGTCTGGAAATTGGAAGGCAGTTCCACGGTTTCGATTTTAATCTCGTCCAGGTATATTTCTGCTTTGGCCGAATAGGCCGGCCCGATACCGTCCCAGTTGCTGACATATCCTTTGACTACAATTCCGGTTCCTTCAAAAGGATAGGTGTAATTATCCTCTATGACCTTTCCGATATAGGTTTTTTGAGAGGGATAAGTGTTTTCAAACGATTGCTCAAATTTCACCGGGGCCGGTTTTTGGGCAACGATACGGACATTTCCTTCTTCGACCCAACCTCCGTTTAGCCGGATATGTTCAATGGCATGTTTCAGACTGACTTCATAGGCCTTATTGAGGGAATAATCGGTGTAGGCAAATTTCAGGTCTTCGGCTCCTTCCAGGCCCTGGAGCCAAAAAGCAGGGATTTTATGATATCCCAGGATGGTACCCAGGATCCCGGCGGAAGTAGACGGATTGCAATCCGCATCCTGCCCGCAGCGGGTGGTGATCTCGATGGTCTGCGTGAAATCGCCCTTCCCATACAGCAATCCAATGACCACGTAAGCCGAATTAATGGTGGCATCGATATTGAAAGGGGTATAAACCCCATCGGGGCAACCGATATCTTCAGACCATTTGTTTTGAACTTCCAGCCAGGTTTTGGTCCAGTCTTTCGGATATTTTTTATACCAGGCCAATACATCGGCGATCACCTGGTGATAGCGGGTATTGGAAGGAATGGATTTTAAGGACTGGGATACGATATAGGGTATATTGGAGGAAATAAATGCCCAGGAATACATCGAAGCAATGAATACGCCACCATACCAGCCATCTCCATAGTTCATGATATGGCCTACCCGGTCGCAGATCATGGCGGCGGACTGGGACATGCCGGGGGACATCAGGCCGGCAAAATCCGCTTCGATCTGGAAATCGATACAATCTGCATGGGGATTGTTCATCCAATGGCCGCTGTGTGGGGCCTCAATGCCATGTAGAATGTTGTAGCGGGCGGCCTGGTTGGCATGCCAGAGTTTGTAACCTTTGTAGGCAAAGGCTTTGGCAAAGTGTTCTGCCGGAGCATGCAAACCATATTTTTCCAGCACTTCGACCCAGGTGAGGTCAAGGTAAAGGTCGTCGTAGAGGCCATCGTTTGATTTCATCATATCAGCCACATAACCCTTGTACCAGGGAATGGGCTGGTAGGATTGGATCATGGTCCCGTTGTAGCGGAATTCAACCGGCCCGCCAAAAGTGACCCCGATGGCCTGTCCGGCCCACCCCCCCTTGATTTTATCCTGGAGGGTTTCCAGGGACATGTTCTGGCCCGGTAAGCATATTGGAAAGCATAAGCACAGGTTCAATAGAATACAAGACCATCGGATCATGAAGTAAAAATAATATCCTGAAACCATTGGCCGTATCAGGCCATTCGTTAATTACATCGGAATACATCGAATGCTTTGGTTATCGGATTTTGTATAACCCAATTTCACTCACGCACAGGGACACCGGCGCTTCGAACGCAATCCGGAGCCGGTCTGTAATTATTGGGGAGTCCAGGCGAATCAACCGGTTGGCCCCGATGGTTGGTACGGATACCAGTATCCTCCAACCCCCCTTTTCCATGACTTCAACCTCGGTCCTTTCAATGCGTTGCCCCAGCATGATATTCTCCCGAAGTTGGATCAGGTCGAATTCCTTTTTTTCAGCTAAAACAATTTCAACTTTTGCTTTCCGAACCTGGTCTGAAGTTGACCAATATGTATAGCGGTCACCGTCCTGCATATTTTTGGCCGCATAAGCCTTGCCTCTTGAATTGGACGGGATGAGGGTCGCTCCGCGGATGAGGTTGGTTTCAAAGGTGGCCCTGATTTTTTCACCGAAGCCTTTCAGGATACGGACATCATTCTCATGCAACAGTCCATTCGGTCTGGGTGCAAGCCCAAGATCCAGGCAGGCACCGCGACCTACACTTTTTAAATAAAGGTCAAACAGCTGATCGGTTGATTTTTCCTTACCGTCCTGTTCGGGATGATAAAACCAACCCGGCCGCAAGGGGACATCACATTCAGCAGGTATCCAATATTTTCCAAGATGGGTTCCTTCATTGCTCATCCGGGTATTTACATTTCCGGGTACGGCAATGGCCCCGGTCTCGGCTTCAGGGGTGAAGGTAGCCCAGTGTTTTTCCGCGGCAATTCCCTTTTCATTGCCTACCCATCGGACGTCTGGTCCGATGTCGCTGAAAATAGCAGCCATGGGTTGAAGTATGCGGGTGATTTTATTCCAGGTGTTTTCCCAGTCATAATAAATCGTATTGTCTATTTTTCTTGTTTCCCTCTTTCCGCCATAATACCCATCGCCTCCATTGGCTCCATCATGCCAGCTCATAAACAGGGGCCCGTAGTCAGTATACAATTCCCGGAGCTGGGCGCGATAGATATCCAGGTATTCCGGCTGGCCATAATATGGGTTATTGCGGTCCCAGGGAGAACAATACACTCCGAATTTCAATCCGGCCTTTCTGCATGCCTGTTCAAACTCGCGCACCATATCACCTTTACCCATGAGCCAGGGGCTTTTGGAAATATTGTATTCGGTCGTTTTAGTCGGCCAGAGGCAGAAACCGTCGTGGTGTTTGGCCACCAGAATCAACCCTTTTAAACCACCGGCTTTTGAAGCTGAAATGATCTGGCCTGCATCAAAAGCCAGGGGGTTAAAGATGGCAGGATCGGCGTCGCCAAATCCCCATTCTTTATTTTCGAAAGTAGTGGGTGTAAAATGAATCAGCCCGTAAACCTCGGTTTCGTGCCAGGCCAGTTGCCTTGCGCTGGGCAGGGCGCCAAACGGAACGGGAGGCTTTTGGTGGTCAAAGCTGATTATGGTCCGGAAAAAGAACAGGATGGTAAGAATCGGGAATTGCATGTTATGTATAAATGGGTCGCGAATGGAAAATTAAATATTAATCAGAGAATATAAGGGAAAATGTGGATCAACCGGTCCGGAACCGGTTTAAGAAGGGCTTGATAAAATATTTAATTTTTTCGATAACTTTCTCAATTCAACTCCAAAAAACATGAGAAATATTAATTATTTCATTTGCCTTTTTATCCTGCTTAATTGCAAATCGAAGGATACACCGCCACCATCCGGTGGAATGGTTTCTCCAGTTTCGATGTGTGGTTCCCAACCCACCGATGCCGCCTGGTATTCCTCGGACCAGGTGGCTCCCCTTTTCGAAGGATTGGGCGACCTTCATTACCCCATAACCACTAGTGATTCCCGCATACAGGAATATTTCGACCAGGGTTTAAAATTGTCCTACGCCTTTAATCATGCTGAAGCGGCCCGGTCTTTTTATTATGCCACGAAGCTGGATCCGGCCTGTGCCATGTGCCATTGGGGTTTCGCTTATGTGCTGGGCCCCAATTACAATGCAGGCATGGAACCCGACAATTATCAACGGGCTTATGCGGCCGTTCAACAGGCTATAAAATATTCCGGAACGGCAAGCCCTAAAGAAAAAGCCATGATCCAGGCGCTGGCTACCCGCTATGTACCTGAGCCGGTGGATGACCGGAGATCCCTGGACAGCGCCTATTCAGCGGCTATGAAAAATTTGCATGAGAGGTATCCGGAAGATTCTGAGATCGCTGCCCTGTATGTGGAATCGGTCATGGACCTTCATCCCTGGGACCTTTGGGACAAAAAGGGTAATCCAAAACCCTGGACGCCGGAGATCGTGGCCATCATCGAACGCCTGCTCAAACAATATCCCAATCATCCCGGCTTTCATCATTTTTATATCCATGCCGTGGAAGCGTCTTTCAATCCCGGCAGGGGCCTGGAGAGCGCACGAAAATTTGACCAGGGTATGGTTCCGGGCGCCGGCCACCTGGTCCACATGCCTTCACACATTTATATCCGTACCGGGGATTACCACGAAGGGTCCCTGGCCAATCTGAATGCGGTTAAGGTCGACAGCCACTATGTCAGCAGTTGCCATGCGCAGGGAGTTTACCCACTGGCCTACTACCCCCATAATTATCATTTCCTGGCAGCCACCGCCACCATGGAAGGGAACAGGGATTGGGCCCTTATGGCTGCTCACAAAATGAGGGAGCAGGTCAATAAAACATTGATGCCTGATCCGGCGTGGGCGACCCTGCAGCATTATTATACCATCCCTTATTTTGTACAGGTGAAATTTGGGGAATGGGATTCCATCCTCAGTCATCATGAAGTTTCCATGCTTCCCTATATCCAGGTCATCCGCCATTATGCCAATGGTTTTGCCTGGCTGGGCAAAGGCGATATTTCAAAGGCGGGGCAGGAGCTGAATACCCTTGATTCCCTGGCCCGGGACAGCAGTCTGCAGGAGCTCACCATCTGGGGCATCAACCGCATCTCGGATATTGTTTCCATCGCTTCCAAAGTTTTAAAAGCCGAGATTCTGGCTAAAGAAAAATCGTTTGATGAAAGCATTGGCTTGCTGAAAGAGGCTATTGCCATCGAAGATGCCCTGAACTACAACGAACCTCCCGACTGGTTTTTTTCAGTCCGTCACCACCTTGGAGCGGTATTGACCGAAAGCGGCCGTCCCGATGAAGCAATAAAAGTCTACAAGGAAGACCTTGCCTGGCTACCTAAAAATGGATGGGCCCAGCATGGTCTCAAAAAAGCCTACCAGTTGAAAAAGGACCAAAAGGCCTTAGCGGACATTGAGAAAGACCTTCAGCAAAGCTGGCAATATTCGCAGGTGAAACTGGATGGGTCCAAAGTAAAATAATTTTTACATCGAATGAGGACCAATTCAATGATAGACAATGAGATCTTTAGAGAAGCGGTGGCTGACATAAAATCCAATTCAAAGGAAGCTTTTTTAATTTCGATGTCATTCAAAGATTTATTCAAACGAGGGTTTTGCCAGGATTCAAGCAGTCCTAAATGAATATCGTGAAAACAATACGCGTTTATATTATGATCATGCTGGGCATTATTGTGGCCTGTAAAGATCGAATGGAGGATGCACGGAATTTGTCTTTTGCTCCGAATACCGTTACCATCCACCCGTACTTATTGCGCAGTGACAGTTTTCTTGAACCTCAGGCACAACCCATTTATAATTCATGGAAAGTCCGGGCAGGTAGGCCAAAAGTTTTTCCAGTGGCTACTAATATTCACCCGGTGAAAACTCCAAAATCAGTCAGAGCGGGGAAGCCTAAGATTTGCACCCCTGGCCTGGATACTTTTTTGTTGCCTAAATCAGTACCTGCAATAGGAAAGACCCGAATTGCCGGAACTCCTGAAGTTGTACTGGTAAGGGAAGCTTTAGCCAAGGATCAGAATAATTATAATTTCACTTCCCTGGGCGTGTTTCAAGGCTTGACGAATGCAATGATATATTCCATCCTGGAGGACTCAAAGGGAAATATATGGCTAGGCACGTACGGCGGAGGGGTATGTAGGTATGACGGCGTCCGTTTTACACATTTTACAGATCGCCAGGGATTGGGTAATAATATCGTTTTGACTATCCTCGAAGATAAATATGGGAATTTATGGTTTGGCACCTTTGGCGGAGGGATTTGCAGATACGATGGGTTGAACTTCACTTTGTTTACTGAAAAAGACGGACTAGGATCAGATTTTGTCCGTTCCATGTTTGAGGATCGAAACGGGAATATATGGATTGGAGGGCACCATGAAGGAGTTACCAGGTATTCTCCAGGAAATAATAACCGGGACTCCAATGAATCAAGCCAGGAATCGCAAGCGACTTTTACCAGGTTTTCATATAAAGAAGGTTTACTGAATTCCTTCATATGGACAATTGTGGAAGACCGGAAAGGAAATATTTGGATAGGTGGAGGTCAGGGAGCCACCAAGTATGATGGGAAATCGTTCTTTCATTATACTATGGAACAAGGGTTAAGCGTGAACCTTGTAAAAGCAATACATGAAGACCTTAGAGGTAATTTATGGTTCGGCACCTGGGCAGGTGGGGTTAATGTATTTAATGGCTTGACGTTCACCCACTACGGCACCATTGAAGGCCTGAGTCACGATAACGTAATGTGTATCGCTGAGCTTAACGGCGGTAATATTTGGATTGGGACAGAAGGGGGAGGAGTTAGTACTTATACTGCAACGGATACAAGCGGGCCATCCTTTACCCATTTTACTACGGAAGAGGGCCTTAGTCATAATGTTGTTAATCGTATAATTCAGACCAGGAATGGCATTACCTGGATAGCTACAGCCAATAATCTGAATAAATATGGTGGCAGTTCATTTAAACATTTTTCTGAAAAACAAGGGTTAAGCGATGGTATAAAATGTATACTGGAAGACAAGTCGGGTCAGATTTGGATAGGCGGGAATTCCGGTTTATGGAAGTATGATGGTCAGCTTATTAGTCATTTTACTCAACGAGAAGGTTTGGCGCAGGACAATGTGAATTGCCTGTTTGAGGACCAAAATGGCAATTTGTGGCTTGGTTATTATAGTGGCGTGACCAAATTCAGTAATGGAACCTTCACCCATTTTCCAATAGGAAATGTTCAATCCATTCAGGAAGATGATCGCGGAGATTTATGGTTTGCTACTTATGGCCAGGGGATAGTTAAATATAAGGATAATACCATGACTTACATTTCAAAAAAAGCAGGTCTGAACAGCGATTGGATATGGGTCAACAGTAAAGATGAACAGGGTAATTTTTGGCTTGGGACAGCCGATAACGGCATAAGTATATTCAACCCCAACCAGGACCAGCTTTCGTTTATCCATTTCACGCCTTCAGGAGGATTCAATGGCAAAGAAGTGTTATCCATAATGCAAGACAAAAAAGGAAGTTACTGGTTTGGTACCAGAGGAAGTGGTGTTTTTTATTATAATCCCTCATTTGAAATAAAGGCTGCAAAAGAGAGCCGAACTCAGCCTGTTCAGCCAGTTAAATTTATTGAGTTTACCGAACAAGATGGACTGAGTGACAATACGGTTTTGGGTATGCTGGAGGATAAAAAGGGCCATTTCTGGTTCAATACCTCCAATGGCATCAGCAAATTGGATTACAGGTATCTATTTCAGTTGGATAACCAGGACGCTGAGCCTTTCCAATATCCTGCATGGGAAGATCATCCCCTGTTTAATACTTTAACCTATGAAGACGGATATCATGGCATTACCGGTTTTGGAAATTCAATAGTTGAAGACAGCAAAGGAAACATCTGGTTCAGCACGATGAACCGATTGACTGCAGTTAACCCGGATCAAATGATCCCGGATACTCTTGCTCCTAATTTATACCTCACCGGTTTCGCAATCTTTGATGAATACCTTCCCTGGCAAAACCTGCAGGATCAACAAGATACCACCCTGGTACTTAAAAATGCCGAAAAGATTCATAATCTCAGGTTTCGAGCTGTCGATGCCTGGTATGGGGTACCGCAGGAACTGAGCCTGCCTTATGACAACAACCAACTGACTTTCCGGTATGCCGGTATAACAACTCATTCTCCGCATAAAGTAAAATATCAATACAAACTGGATGGATTGAATAAAAATTGGAGCGAACTTACTCACCGGACAGAAATACCATTTACCAATTTGTCTCATGGCAAGTATACCTTTAAAGTTAGAGCAATGAACAGCGAGGGATTTTGGAGCAAGGAATTGAAATATCCCTTCAGAATCCGTCCTCCCTGGTGGTTGAGTGGCTGGGCCTATGCATTTTATAGTTTGGGTTTGTTTGCAGGGATATTTTATATCGACCGGTATCAACGAAAACGAATATTGGAGAAAGAAAGAGCCCTTTCCAGACAGAAAGAACTTGAACAAGCTAAGGAGATTGAAAAGGCCTATCACAACCTGGAGCAGACGCATCAAAATCTTAAAGCCACACAGACACAGCTGATTCAATCTGAAAAAATGGCCTCCCTGGGTGAACTGACAGCAGGCATCGCTCACGAGATCCAAAACCCACTCAATTTCGTCAATAATTTTTCTGAAGTGAATGCTGAACTGATTGAAGAATTGCAAGCAGAATTGGAACAAGGCAACACCAAGGAAGCCTTCTCCTTATCAAATGGTATTAAAGAAAATGAATCAAAAATTAGTTTACACGGTAAACGGGCTGAGAGTATTGTCAAAAGCATGCTCCAGCACAGTCAAAAAAGTTCCGGTGTTAAAGAACCTACGGATATCAATGCCTTGGCAGATGAATATATGCGATTATCTTATCATGGACTCCGTGCCAAGAACAAATCTTTCCAAGCTGAATTAAAAATGGATCTTGATCCGGCGCTTCCCTTGGTCAAGGTCATCCCTCAAGATATAGGTAGGGTATTTTTGAATTTGTTTAATAATGCGTTTTGGGCTTGCAGCGAGTACAGCCAAAGAGTGCTGAGGGAGAAATATAAACAACAAGACCTTCCAGGTCCCGTTACGGCATACATCCCCACCGTCACCCTTACTACAAAAGGGATGAATAACCACATCGAAATCCGCATATCCGATAACGGCCCAGGCATTCCTGCTCCCCTCCTTGACAAAATCTTCCAACCCTTTTTTACCACCAAACCTCCTGGCCAGGGTACAGGATTGGGGCTATCCCTCGCTTATGACATTGTGATATCGCAGTCAGGAAATATTTCTGTCAAATCGGAGGAAGAGAAGGGGACTGAATTCAAAATTGTTTTGCCCGTAATGTAGATTGATGCCCTACCTAAAACAAACTTAATCGGAGACAGATACCTCCCTGGTTTTCTTTATATATTTACTTATATCAATTTCTCTAAAGGCAATAGATGCTCTCATCGATACTTTTAATCATCATTGGTCTATACTTCCTGCTTTGCCTGGCCTTTTATTTTTTTCAACACCTGTTTTTTTTCCGGCCGGAAAAACTGCATGACTCTTTTAAGTATAAATACCCATTTCCCTTTGAGGAACTCGATTTTGAAATGGAAGACGGGGCCCATATCAATGCCCTGTATTTCCAGGTTCCGAATACGAGGGGAGTGGTATATTATTTAAAGGGCAATTCCAGAAGTATTAAAGGATGGGGCAAGTTTGCCAGGGATTTTTTAAGCAATGGATATGATTTTGTCGTGATGGATTACCGGGGTTTTGGAAAAAGCCGGGGAAAAAGGACCCAGGAAAAAATCTTCGGCGATGCGCAACATGTTTATAAGTGGCTGGGTACCCGGTACCCCGAATCCAATATGATTATCTATGGACGTTCCTGGGGCAGTGGCGTAGCTGCGCGCATAGCGGCATGGAATCATCCCCGTATGCTGATCCTGGATTCCCCGTATTATAGTTTTTATTACAATATAAATAGGTATTTGTTCTTTACCCCGTTGAAATGGTTGTTGCGGTATGATATCCGGACGGATCAGTACCTGCAGAACGTGACTTGTCCCGTTCACATTATTCACGGAACCCGGGACCGCCTGATTTCATTTGATCAAAGCGTAAAACTCAAAGAAAAGTATCCCTCAAAAATCGAATTGCATGCAGTGCCGGGAGCCAGGCACAATAATCTTCCGGCGTTCAGGGAATTTTTCGAGACCCTGTATGAAATTCTTTACGTGCATCCCGAATCCCAAAGTACATGAAATACGAGCGGAAGGAAATCACCGATTTTGTCAGGTTATTTGATATCCTGCCCTATCAGCGAAATAAATACCCGAACAATAAAGCGCTGAATTTTTATGGCGGCAAACGCTGGATCTCCTGTGGTATTGAGCTGGTGGAGCGGCGGATCCATGCCCTTTCCGCCTGGTTTATGAATGAAGGGTATTTAAAAGGAGAAAAGGTGCTCATCGTCCCTTTGTCCGGCCACCCGGATTGGATGATTATCGATTTTGCCTGTCAGCAGCTTGGCCTGGTGGTGGTTCCGGTTCACCCTTCCTCCAGCCCGCAGGATCTCCGGATGGTGTTCTCCGAGACCGAAGCCAGGCTATGTATTTGTTTTAACATCCTCTTGTATAATAAAATAGTGGAAGCCCTGGGTGAGGTTCCGATTGGATTGAAACTCTATCACCTGGAAGAGGAGGCAGCAGGATTTTTTCATCCGGTAAAATCTGAAAACATTTCAGAACCTGACCTTAAGCGCCTGGAAACAATAAAAGAGTCCATAACCGATCAGGACCTGCTTACCATTTTGTATACTTCCGGCAGTACGGGTGTTCCGAAAGGAATAATGCTCAGTCATGCCAATGTGGTTTTCAACATCAAATCGATCCTGTATATGCTGCCCCTGGTCCCGCGGGATCCGGTGCTCAGCTTTTTGCCATTCAGTCATATTTTTGAAAGATTTGCCTGCTATACCTATCTGGCTTGCGGGGCTTCCATATATTTTAACCAGGCGGCAGACCGGTTTGTAGATGATTTTAAAGAGGTCCGCCCAATCCTTTGCACCGCGGTACCGCGTGTGTTGGAAAAAATGGTCAATTATGCAGAGGCCCAAAAGCTGGTCCGGTCGCCCCTGGTGAGGGGAGTGACGTCCTGGGCCATCCGGGTCGGAGAAAAATATGTACCCTTTGATACCGGCTTTAATCCCCTTTACAAAATCAAACTGACGATTGCGCGTTTACTGGTGCTCCATCGCTGGAAAAAAGTATTGGGCGGCAAAATTAGGTATATAGTAGTTGGAGCAGCCGCTTTACAGCCAAGGGTGGGTCAGCTCCTGTCTGCCGCCAGTATTCAGATTGTAGAAGGGTATGGCATGACCGAGGCTGCCCCTTTTATTTCAGTCAATCGTTTTGAGCCCGGGTTGAATCGTGTTGGCACCGTCGGCATCCCCCTTCCCGGTATTGAAGTCCGTATTGACGAGCCGGATGATCAGGGCGAAGGCGAGGTGCTGGTGAAAGGGCCCAATATCATGCAGGGTTATTTTAAGCGGCCTGAGCTTACCCGGGCTGCTTTCACCCCGGATGGATGGTTGCGTACCGGGGATATCGGGAAATGGGTTCATCGCCGTTTTCTGAAAATTACCGACCGGAAAAAGGATCTTTTTAAAACTTCTGCTGGAGTATACATATCACCTCAGCCCCTGCAATTGCATTTCTGCACCTCACCTTTCATCATACGCTGCCTGATCCTTGGATTCCAGAGAAAATACGTGACCGCTTTGATCGTGCCGGATTTTGAGGTGTTGCAAGCCTGGTGCCACCGTGAAAAAATCCATTGGACCAGCCCGAAGTACATGGTTCATAATGTCAAAGTCCGGGATAAAATACAATCTGAAATCAACCGGTTGAATGATGAACGGCCGAATGTTGAAAAAGTCAGGGACTTCATTCTTTGTGAAGAGGATTGGGCCATGGAAAAAGGAGAATTGACCACGGCTTTAAAACCTGTTCGGGACATCCTGCTGGCCAATTACCAGAAGGAAATTGATAAAATGTATATGGACAAACGTCCATAGTTTTATCGCATTCAAGTCCTTACCTTTGCTCACCCAAAATGAGCGACTCCATACACGAGATCATCAAACAGCGCATCCTGGTCCTTGACGGCGCCATGGGCACCATGATCCAGAGGCATGTCCTGGACGAAAAAGGTTACCGGGGCGAGCGCTTCAAGGATTATACCTATGATGTAAAGGGCAATAATGAACTGCTCAGCCTGACCCAACCTGAAATCATCCGGGATATCCACAAGGCCTACCTGGAGGCCGGCTCCGATATCATCGAAACCAATACGTTCAACGCGAATGCGGTGTCCCTGGCCGATTACCACATGGAGGCCCTGGCCTATGAGTTGAATTTCGCTTCAGCCCAACTGGCGAAAAAAGCGGTTGAAGAATACCTGTCTTCCCATCCTTACCGGCCCTGTTTTGTGGCAGGAGCAATCGGGCCGACCAATAAAACGGCTTCCCTTTCCCCCGATGTCAATAATCCGGGATTCCGGTCTATCTATTTCGATGAACTGGTCACGATTTATTATGACCAGATCAGGGGGCTGGTGGACGGAGGCGTCGACCTCCTGTTGGTTGAAACCGTATTTGACACCCTGAATTGCAAAGCGGCCCTTTTTGCCGTTCAGCAATATTTAGAAGACTCCGGCAAGAAGCTTCCCCTTATGGTATCCGGGACCATTACCGATGCCAGCGGACGCACCTTGTCAGGCCAGACAGCGGAGGCCTTCTGGATTTCGGTGAAACATGCCAACCTCTTCAGTGTGGGGCTCAACTGTGCCCTTGGCGCCAAAGAACTGCGACCCCATATAGAAGCCTTGTCCAAAGTGGCGGACTGTTACCTGAGCGCATATCCCAATGCCGGCCTGCCCAATGAGCTGGGAGGATACGACCAGACTCCTGAGGAGATGGAAAGGTATATGCGCGATTTTGCCGACCATGGTTTTGTCAATATCGTGGGGGGTTGTTGCGGGACAACCCCTGAGCATATCCGGGTCATGGCTCAAAGTGTGAAAGGATTAAAACCACGGGCCATCCCCAAGGTCCCCCAATACACGGAATTATCCGGCCTGGAACCTTTGATTTTTCACCCCAACCTCAATTTTGTCAACATAGGTGAACGGACCAACGTCACCGGATCAAAAGCCTTTGCCCGCCTGATAAAAGAAGATAAATATGCCGAAGCTCTGGCCGTGGCCCGGCAACAGGTAGAAGGCGGGGCCCAGGTCATCGATGTCAATATGGATGAAGGCTTACTCGATTCCGAAGCGGCCATGAAGAAGTTTTTATTATTGATCGCCTCCGAACCGGAAATCGCCCGGCTGCCCATCATGGTGGATTCCTCCAAATGGAAAGTCATCGAAGCCGGCCTCAAATGCCTTCAGGGCAAAGGGATCGTCAATTCGATTTCCATGAAAGAAGGCGAAGCGGAATTTATACGGCAGGCCAAACTGGTGCACCGATATGGCGCCGCTGCCGTAGTCATGGCCTTTGACGAAAAGGGCCAGGCCGATACCATTGAACGGAAAGTATCGATCTGTAAAAGAGCCTTTGACATTCTGACTAAACAGGTGGGATTCAAACCGCAGGACATCATTTTTGATCCCAATATTTTTGCCATCGCCACCGGCATTGAGGAACATAATGAATATGCCATCAATTTTATCGAGGCCACTCGCCAGATCAAAAAATTATGTCCGGGTGCCCTGGTCAGCGGTGGGGTGAGCAACCTTTCGTTTTCCTTCCGTGGGAACGACCATGTAAGGGAAGCCATGCATTCAGCCTTTCTGTATCATGCCATCCAGGCGGGTATGGACATGGGCATTGTCAATGCAGGTATGATTGAGGTCTATGAGGAAATCCCCAAGGACCTGCTCAAACTGGTGGAAGATGTTTTGTTTAACCGCAATGAAAAAGCCACGGAAGCGCTGATTCAATATGCCGACCGGATCAAAGGTGGGGGCAAAGTATTGCAAAGAGATGAATCCTGGCGGCAGGAACCGGTGCGCACCCGCCTGATCCATTCCCTGGTAAAAGGAATTGACGAATATATTGAAACGGATATTGAGGAAATCCGCCGGGAATACCCCATGGCCCTGTCTGTCATCGAGGGACCGCTCATGGATGGCATGAACGTGGTGGGCGATCTTTTTGGTTCCGGTAAAATGTTCCTGCCCCAGGTGGTCAAGAGCGCCCGGGTTATGAAAAAAGCGGTGGCATATCTCACCCCATACATAGAAGCCCAGAAACAGTCTGCCGGGGCCAGCTCCAAAGGCAAAATCCTGATGGCTACTGTAAAAGGCGATGTACATGATATCGGTAAAAATATTGTTGGCGTCGTACTTGGCTGCAATAATTACACTATCGTTGACCTGGGTGTCATGGTGCCCTGCGATAAAATCCTGGAAACCGCTATCACGGAAAAAGTCGATATCATTGGACTGAGCGGCCTGATCACCCCCTCCCTGGACGAGATGGTTTATGTGGCCAGGGAAATGCAACGCCGCGGGATGAATCTGCCTTTACTCATTGGAGGTGCCACCACCTCCAAGCTGCATACCGCAATTAAAATTGAGCCCCAGTATGACCAGGCTCCGGTGATCCATGTGCTGGATGCCTCACGCAGCGTGGCCGTGGTAAGCACCCTGTTAAGCAAGGATGATGCGAGCCGCGAGGCTTTTATTCAAAAAACCAGGGAGGAATACGTCCAGGTGCGGAAGTCCAGGGCCGAGCGGGAAAACACCAAAACCTATGTATCCCTGGATGCCGCACGCAAACAAAAACTGGCCATCGACTGGAGCCGGTACGAACCTCCCAGACCCAAATGGCTGGGGACCAAAGTATTTAAGGATTATTCCCTGGAAGAATTGAGTGATTATATCGACTGGACTCCTTTCTTTTCTTCCTGGCAGCTCAATGGGAAATATCCCGCCATCTTTGAGGATCCCATTGTTGGCGTGGAAGCCAAAAAGCTCTTCCTGGATGCCCAAAGCCTCCTTCGGCGCATCATCGATGAAAAATGGATCCGGGCGGAAGGGATAGCGGGCATATTCAAAGCAAATACCCTGGAATCAGATGATATCGAAATCCGGAATGAAGCGGATGAAGTTATTGCGATAGCCCATCACCTCAGGCAGCAGCGGGAAAAGTCCGCTGGTATCCCTTATTTGTCACTGGCAGATTTTATAGCACCCAAGGCATCCGGCAAAACAGATTATATCGGGGGCTTTGCCGTCACTTCAGGTATCGGCCTGGATGAAAAAGTCCTGGAGTTGCAGACGGTCCACGACGATTACCGTGCGATCCTGCTCAAATCCCTGGGTGACCGTCTTGCAGAAGCCTTTGCCGAATGTTTGCATTTCAGGATGCGGACGGAATGGTGGGCTTACAGCCAGGAAAGCCTGGCCATCGAAGAACTGATCTCAGAAAAATACCAGGGAATCAGGCCTGCACCCGGATACCCCGCTTGCCCGGACCATACTGAAAAACAAACGCTTTTTGCCCTGCTCGGTGTGGAACAAAAGATCGGGATGACCCTGACGGAAAGTATGGCCATGCATCCGGCTTCCTCCGTCAGCGGTTGGTATTTCAGCCATCCTCAGGCAAAATATTTTGGCCTCGGCAATATCGGCCGTGACCAGGTGGAAGACTATTCTCTCCGGAAAAACCAGGATATTAGTCTCACGGAAAAGTGGCTGGCACCGCTTTTGAATTACGAAGCATGAGCAAATCAATATGAATGAAACCCGGATTTCTCCTGAACACATCGATCAGGACCTTAGTTTAAAGGATGTGATCGTCAGAGTCCGGGATTATGCCCTGCTTTTGTGGGGGGGTAGATACCCCATACTCGTCCTGGCTCTTGTCGTCGGGGCTTTGATGTATATCAGGGCCAGGCTCCGGCCGGTGACTTACAATGCGACCTTCACCTTTGCCCTGAATGAAGGGGAAAACCTGGGCTACAGCTCAATCAGCGGATTACTGGGACAGTTTGGCCTGGGGGGGAGCAGCAGCGGCAAAGTTTCCCTGGATAAAATTGTGGAATTATCCAGGTCTATGCGCATTGTCAATGCAGCCCTGTTTGACAAGGCGGCCATAGGGGGAGAGATAGACTATCTGGCCAATCATATCATCCGGGTATATGAATTGGATAAACAATGGGCGAAGAGGGATGAATCCTACAAAGGATACAGATTCCGCTCGGATTCCTTGGCCGGCTTCAGTCTCCATGACAATGCAGCCCTGAAAAGAGTATATTGGTATACTGTCGGAGGCCAAAAACCCGGACTGGTGACGTGCACCTATAAACCCGAAAGCACCATCTTTTCGCTCAGTTCACTGACTGAAAATGAAGGACTCTCCCTGGCATTGACCGACAGGATCTTTTACCATCTCTCCCGGTTTTATATCCAGCAATCCAGTGACAAACAAAAACAGACCTTTGACCTGGTGAAGGCCAAGGCGGATTCGATCTACGAACGGTGGACCAGTTCGGAATATGCCATCAGCAATATGGATGAATCCGAAGGCGCCCTCTGGGCTCCAACCGACCGCACGAGGAAGACCATACAAGGCAAACAATCCAATATGTATGCCATTGCCTACGGGGAGGCGCTGAAAAACCTGGAGATCGCGGATTACGCCCTCAAAAACAGTACCCCTTTTATCCGGGAGATCGATCGCCCGTTTCCTCCTCTTGACCCAATGGCTCCAAACCGCGTATGGCAATTCTTCCTCGGCCTGATTCTGGGTGGCGTACTGGCATCGGCATGGCTTATTGGAAAGAAACTGGTTTTGGAAGCAATAAAATCCTGAAAATTCTTATTTATATTTGAGTAATAAAACTACTCAATCTTGATTGAGGACCTGATCAGTTCCAAAACACGCATAAAACTGTTGCTGAAGTTTTTCCTAAACAGCAATACTACTTCTTATTTGCGAAGCCTGGAATCGGAATTTGGAGAATCCACCAATGCCATTCGGCTGGAGCTCAATAAGATGGAGGAGGCAGGCATGCTCAACTCCTACCTCGAGGGCAATAAAAAATATTTCCGTGCCAATCCGCGGTACCCGCTGTACCAGGAGATCCACAGCATTCTGCTTAAGTATATTGGCATTGACCAAATCCTGGACAATATCCTGATGAGGCTGGGCCGGCTGGAACGTGCTTTTCTCACCGGAGCATTTGCCCAGGGAAGGGACAGCGGGGTTATCGACCTGATCCTCGTGGGTCAACTCGACAAGGGCTATTTGATCCAGCTGGTGGAGAAATCAGAAAAACTGATCAGACGTAAAATCCGCTATGTGATCTACGACAATGAAGAGGAATTGAAAAACGGTTGGGATTCTTTTCACCCGGAACCCTACCTGATCTGGTCCGCCCCTTACCAGTCTTCTCAACCTTTGCACCCAATAATCAAATGAAAGCCTGACATGAACACTGCAGCCTGCCAGAATGATTTGTCCCCGGATTCCGCAAAATGGTTTGCCGTCCTCACCCGGGTAAAAGCTGAAAAAGCCGTAAGCCAGACGCTCTCCCGGGCAGGCATTAAAAATTATTTACCCCTTCAAAAAGTGGTCAGGTTCTATACCCGGAAAAAAAGGACACAAATGCTCCCCCTGATCTACCGTTACGTTTTCGTGAACATAAGCAAAGCCGAATATGTACCCGTGCTGGAAACCCAGCATGTGGAAGGGTTTGTCCGCTTCAATAAAAACCTGATCTCCATCCCGGACCAGGAAATCGAATGGCTCCAGCGTGTCACGGGAGAGATCAACGAGATCTGCCTTGAAAACCGTCCTTTTAGCCCAGGAGAGCCTGTCGAAGTCGTCATGGGCAACCTGACGGGGCTCAGGGGCAAACTGGTCCGTTCGCTCGGTAAAAACGAGCTGCTGATCGAATTGGACCGCATCGGGTTCGGATTGAGGATCCAGATCGATCCGGCCCACCTCCGAAGCCTTCGATGATCCGGCATCATTGAAGGCGCTGTTCTTTTTTTATAATGCGATTGTCGGATGCGACAGATCGGGGGCGAAGCCTTGTGAAAATTAATGAATTAAAAATTAAGGATTAATGGATATATTTTAGCTGAAAGAACACACACACCATGAAGGACAATATAATAAGGGAGAAATCCTACCAGTTCTCTTTGGACTCTATCCGGATTTATAAGATATTAACTCTTGATAAAAAGAAATTTGTATTATCAAAACAATTTTTAAGGTGTGCTACTTCTATTGGCGCAAATATTGAGGAAGGTTTAGCCGGGCACAGTAAAAGGGATTTTATCGCAAGATTTCAGATTTCCTATAAAGAAGCAAAAGAAGTTCATTATTGGATCAGGTTATTAAAAGACTCGGGATACCTGGACGAGGAAAAGGCAGGTGACCTTTTAATAAATGCGGAAGAAATCATAAGGATATTAAATGCAATTTTAAAATCCTCCAAACAGATCCAGTCCCCTTAATTCTTTTAATTCTTTAATTCTTTAATTCATTTAAAATGGATATCAGCGTAATCGGCACCGGCTATGTAGGACTCGTCACGGGAACCTGCTTCGCGGAAATGGGGCATCATGTGATCTGTGTGGACATTGACGCGACTAAAGTGGACCGGTTGAATTCGGGGGAAATCACGATCTATGAACCGGGGCTGGAGAGCCTGTTTGAGCGGAATACCCGCCAGGGCCGCCTGTCATTCACCACCGAACTGAAAAAAGCGGTCGATCATGCGGAAATTGTATTTCTTGCCTTACCGACTCCGCCTGGAGAAGATGGTTCAGCAGACCTCAGTGCAATCATCATGACGGCGGACCGGCTGGGGGACCTCATTCAAAATTATACGATCGTGGTCAATAAAAGCACGGTACCTGTGGGCACCGCAGAGAAAGTTGCTGCTGTGTTGGGCGAAAAGCTGGATGCTGATCTGTTTGATGTGGTTTCCAATCCGGAATTTTTACGGGAAGGGGTGGCTGTGGAGGATTTTATGAAACCCGACCGGGTGGTGATCGGCAGCAGCAGTCAAACGGCCATCGACAGGATGAAACATTTATATGACCCTTTTGTCCGCCAGGGCAATCCCATCCTGGATATGGATGTACGGTCTGCGGAAATGACCAAATATGCTGCAAATGCCTACCTGGCCTCGCGCATTACCTTCATGAATGAAATTGCAAACCTCTGCGAACGCACGGGAGCGGATGTGGACATGGTGCGTAAGGGCATTGGAAGCGACAACCGGATCGGCAAGCGTTTTTTATTCCCAGGCATCGGTTATGGGGGAAGTTGTTTTCCCAAAGATGTGATGGCTCTCATCCAGACGGCCCGGGAATATGACTATGATATGAAAATCCTCAATGCGGTGGTCAGGACCAATCAGGAACAAAAACACATCCTGACGGCCAAAATGGAAAAATATTTCATGCGGAACCTGGAAGGAAAAATCATTGCCATCTGGGGCCTTGCTTTTAAACCCAATACCGACGATATACGCGAGGCGCCCGCGTTGACGGTCATTGATGACCTCCTGTTAAGAGGCGTGCACGTCAGGGTATTTGACCCGGAGGCCATGGATCATGTAAGAGCCAGGTACGGGGATCACATCCGGTATGGAGAAAACGAATACGAGGTCCTGGACCAGGCGGATGCTTTAGTGATTGCGACAGAATGGAGTTTATTCAGGGCCCCGGATTTTGACAGGATGAAATCCCTTATGAAGACAGCGGCCTTATTCGACGGCCGGAATCTTTATGACCTGGATGATATCCCCCCTGGCTTTTATTATGAAAGCATTGGCCGAAAGACCATTTCAACCCTGTAAACAATATGCTATGCAAATGGTAGACCTCAAATCCCAGTACCACCGCATCAAACCGGAAATCGATGAAGCGGTGCTTCATGTACTGGAGCATGCCCAATTTATAAACGGGCCCGAAGTCAAACAGTTTCAGCATGCCCTTGAAACTTATCTGGATATTCCGTACGTAATCCCCTGTGCCAATGGTACGGACGCCCTTCAGATTGCTTTGATGGCTCTGGACTGCAAACCGGGAGATGAAATCATCGTTCCTGCATTTACCTATGTGGCAACCGCAGAGGTGATCGCTCTGTTGCAACTCACTCCGGTGATGATTGATGTAGATTACGACAGTTTCAACTGTACGCCGGAACTCATCCGTCAGGCCATCACCCCAAAAACAAAAGCGATTGTGCCAGTGCACCTCTTTGGCCAGGTCGCTGAAATGAAGGGCATTCTTGAGCTTGCCCAAAAACACGATATCCCGGTTATTGAGGACAATGCGCAGGCTATTGGGGCGGATTATATATTCCCCGACAGTAAAAGCCAAAAGGCCGGTACGCTAGGCCATATCGGCTGTACCTCTTTTTTCCCATCCAAAAATTTGGGTTGCTACGGAGATGGGGGAGCGATGATGTGCCGGGAAGAAGTCATGGCCGAAAAACTGCGTACGATCGCCAATCACGGCCAGCGGAAAAGATATTATCATGACCTGATCGGCGTCAATTCCCGGCTTGACACCATCCAGGCAGCTGTGCTCAATATTAAATTAGGTCACCTCGATGAATATTGCCGGGCCAGGCAGCAGGTAGCATATACCTACAACGAGGGGTTTCAGGATATTCCCCTTCTCTGCACACCGGCTGAGAGTTCCTATTCCACCCATGTCTACCATCAATATACCCTCAAGGTGGTTGACGGCCGACGTGACGCTCTGGCCGCTTTCCTCACGGCAGAAGGTATTCCGCATATGATCTATTATCCCGTCCCCTTGTACGAACAGGAAGCCTTCAAATCCTTCCGCGGCAAAGTGGATTTTCTACCGGTAACCGACCGTCTCTGTAAGGAAGTGATTTCCCTGCCCATCCATACCGAGATGAAAGCGGATGACCAGGAAAAAGTAATTGATACGGTCAGAAGGTTTTTTATTGAAACTGAATGAATTGAAAGGAGAAATGGAAAAAGGGAGGAAGGGAGCACCGAAGCTTAGTCCATTCCCCCATTTCTCCATTCCTAAATTCCTCCTCCCGAAGCTCCACTGAATAACCTTGCTCGAAATCAGCCTTCCACGAAACTTTCATCCGGAAACCAAATATACCTTTGAAATCCTCCTGGATGAGTTTCTGGGTCAGCCCTGCATTTTTAAGGTGGAGCCTGAAGCCCATGATTTCGAGATCAAGGTGACGGAGCAGAAAAAAATCATTATAAAAAATCAGTTTTTCAGCCGGTATGAAGAACCGGAAGGTTATATCAGTAAAGTTGCTATACCTGGAAATGTGATTATCTGGTCGGATCCGGAATGGTCATTGCACAACTTGCCGGTAATCTATGGCGAGGGAAGGTTGGAGGACACGCATCAGGCCTATGTCCTGCATGCCGATATCATCGCCTCCGCCTATTTTATGCTCAGTCGCTGGGAGGAGATCGTGGATGAATTGAAGGATGAACACGGCAGGTCAACGGCAACGGCTTCTCTGGCTTTTCGTTATCAGTTTCTCCACAGGCCGGTGGTCAACGAATATGCAGACCTGCTCTGGCAGCTTCTGGTAAAATCGGGTTTTAGTGGTAAAAGAAAAAACCATACCTATACTCCGGTGGTCACCCACGATGTGGACCAACCCTACCAATGGCCGGACTGGTATACCAGCCTGAAGCACCTGGGAGGCGATCTATTAAAAAGGCGCGATGCCCGGATGTTTGGCAAAAACCTCCGCAGCCTGATCCAGACCCGTTTTTACAGTCGGCCTGATCCGTATGACCAACATCAGCATATGCTTGAACTGGCTGCACAGCATGGACTTAAAGTATATTTTAATTTTATGATCAGCCGCAGCAGCAAGTATGACGAATCCTTATCAATCCATGATCCCAGGCTGGCTTCCCTGATCCGCTCCATAGAGGATACCGGACATTTTATCGGTTTTCATCCAGGCTATAACACTTGCCTGGAACCTAAAGCATTTAGTCAGGAACTGGCTATTTTGCAGAACCTGGTTCGTCAAAAAATCAGATCAGGCCGCCAGCATTTCCTGCGGTTCAGGGTACCCATTACATGGAGGCTCTGGGAACTGGCAGGTATGGACTGGGAGAGTTCAATGGGTTATTCGGATCATCCCGGTTTCCGTTGCGGGACCTGTTTTACTTTTACGGTATTTGACTGCCTGGAAAGGAAAAAACTTCAGCTGCGCGAAAAACCCCTCCTGCTGATGGATGCCACCCTGGTTTTTTACCAGAAAAAACCGGTCACTGCCGAATTGCACCAATTGAAAGAACAATGTAAAAAACACGGAGGCGAATGGGTCACCCTATGGCATAATAACCTGGTGAATGATCCCCTGTTGACGGATTTTGAAGAACTCATTTATACCTGACCTCATCTTAACCTCAACCTTAACCTCAACCTTAACCTCATCCTTAACCTCACCTTGTTCGAATCTATAAAATCCAAAGACTCCACGATTGCCGTGCTTGGCCTCGGTTATGTGGGCTTGCCGCTGGCACTCGAGTTTGCAAGGCATTTTCGGGTCATTGGTTTTGATATCAATCCCTACCGGGTAGCCTTGATGCAGGATCATACGGACCCGTCCGGAGAACTCACCGCTTTGGACTTCGAAGGCAGGGATATCCGCTTTACCTCGGGCCTGGATGAGATCCGGGACTGCCAGGTATATATCGTCGCGGTGCCGACGGATATTGATGAAAACAAAGTACCCGACCTCAAACCCCTGCTGGCCGCTTCCAGTTTAATTGGCCAGGTGATCAAACCCGGCGACTACGTGATCTATGAATCCACGGTGTATCCCGGCTGCACCGAAGAGGATTGTATACCCTTGATCGAAGAGGTATCCGGACTTCGCCTGCACCAGGATTTTAAAGCGGGTTATTCTCCGGAGCGGATCAACCCGGGAGATAAAACCAGGCCATTGTCCTCCATTCTCAAAATTGTATCCGGCTCGGATCCAGAAGCCCTCGAAAATATTTCAGCCCTTTATGGCTCCATCATCCACGCGGGCCTGCATCGGGCTGCTTCCATCAAAGTGGCGGAAGCGGCCAAGGTGATTGAAAATACCCAGCGCGACCTCAATATCTCCCTGATGAATGAGCTCTCCATCATCTTCGACCAAATGGACATCGATACCCATGAAGTCATTGAGGCTGCGGCGACCAAATGGAATTTTATAAAACTCTATCCAGGACTGGTAGGTGGTCATTGCATCGGAGTAGACCCGTATTACCTCCTGCACAAAGCCAAAGCCCTGGGTGTAGAACCACAGGTGATCGCCTCCGGACGAAGGATCAACGATGGCATGCCTGCCCATATTGCCAAAAAATTGGTGCAGAAATTACTTTCAGCGGGAAAAAATCCGGTAAACTGCAGGGTCCTGGTGATGGGTGTGACTTTTAAAGAAGAGGTATCCGATTTACGTAATTCAAAAGTGCCGGACCTGGTCCGCGAGCTCCAGGATTTTTCACTCCAGGTCGAAGCCGTGGATCCTCATGTAAGCCCGGAAGCCTTTTTCAATGAATATGGCCTTGAACTGAGCAGCCAGGCGGCCCCGGTATATGATGCCGTGATCGTGGCGGTAGCCCATCACAAGTTCAAATCATTGCCAATCGGATATTTTCTGGACCTGCTTGATCCGGCCTTTCCGTTGATGTTGGACCTCAAAGGCATTTTTAATGACTGGAAGGAACGGTTTGAGTATTGGAAGCTTTAGATTAATTAATAATTAAAGGAATTAACGAATCAAGATCGCGTCCTTAATTGTTTAATTCTTAATTTCTTTAATTCACTTTAATTCACCCTTAAATGTCATCCGAATCCATAACAGTTATTGGCGGCGGCATCGTCGGCCTGGCAACGGCATATCAGTTATTGCAATCCGTGCCGGATCTCAAGGTCACACTCTATGAAAAAGAAAAGTACGTGGCCATGCACCAGACGAGCCACAACAGCGGGGTGATCCATTCCGGCATCTATTACCGGCCCGGCAGCGAAAAAGCCCTGAACTGCCTTCGGGGATATCATATGATGCTGCGTTTTTGCGAGGAGCATAAAATACCGCATCGTATTTGCGGTAAGGTGATCGTAGCGACGGAGGAATCCGAAAGGCCCGGCCTCAAAAAAATTTACGAAAGAGGGATGCAAAACGGCATGAAGGGCCTTGAGCTCATTGGCCGGAACAAATTGAAAGAAATCGAACCGCATGCAGAGGGCATTGAAGCCATCTGGGTGCCCCAGGCAGGCATCATTGATTATAAATCGGTGGCCCTGACATTAAAATTAAAAATAGAAGAAGCTGGCGGCAGGGTGATTTGCGGAGCGCCGGTCACGGCCATTGAAAAAATCGATTTAGGTTGGCTGGTTAAAACCACTAAAGAAGAAACTCATGCCCTTCAGGTAATCTCTTGCGGCGGCCTGCATTCAGACCGGCTGGCCCGCATGACAGACAAATCCTTTGATCTGCGTATCCTGCCTTTCCGGGGGGAGTATTATTCGCTTAAGCCGGAAGCGCATCATCTGGTGAAAACGCTGATTTATCCGGTACCCAATCCCAACTTCCCTTTCCTCGGTGTGCATTTTACCTCCATCGTGCACGGGGGCGTGGAGGCCGGCCCCAATGCGGTCTGGGCCCTGGGCCGCGAGGCCTATAATTGGAAAATCTTCAACTGGGCAGACACCTTGGATACCCTGGCCTATCCCGGATTCAGAAAACTGGCCGGTAAATACTGGAAAGACGGTTTGTTTGAAATGTACCGGTCGCTTTCCAAACAGGCTTTCGTACGGGCACTTCAAAAACTGGTTCCAGACATCCAAAAAAAGGACCTCGCCCCGGGTGGTTCCGGAGTCAGGGCACAGGCCGTCGACCGGGAAGGAAATCTGGTAGAAGATTTTTTGTTCCATGAAAGCGATCACCTCCTTCATGTGGTCAATGCACCCTCACCGGCAGCGACCTCGAGTTTGTCCATTGGCAAGACCATTGCAGATCGGGTGCTTGGGTTGAGGTAAAGGTTAAGGTTGAGGTTGAGGTTGAGGTTGAGGTTGAGGTTGAGGTTGAGGTTGAGGTTGAGGTGGGGATATTTGCAAATTTTACGGATTTTAAAACACTACACTATGAAATACATCACCTTTAAAGACATGTTGGTTTGGCAAAAAGCTATGCATGTGGCCACGGAAATTTTTATTTTGACCAAATCTTTACCTCGTGCAGAGGATTATGGACTTACTTCGCAAATAAGAAGAGCGGCATTAAGCGTATCAAACAATATTGCAGAAGGATTTGGAAGGCACAATAATAGGGATAAAGCATATTATTACATTGTTTCCAGAGGTTCTTCGTTTGAAACACAGAATTGTTTGGAATATGGACTCAGAGTTGAATATTTTAAAAAAGAGGAAACAAATAAAATTTGCGAATCCTTAAATGAGGTCATTCATGAATTGAATAAAATTATTAAAACCCTAAAAGGTTAATGTTAAGGTTAAGGTTAAGGTTAAGGTTGAGCCGTTAACCTCAGCCTCAGCCTTAATCTTAGCCTTAAACTTAGCCTCAACCATGTTCCATCCCTCCTCCTAT
>CAYOPD010000057.1:0-25288 GCA_964405735.1 uncultured Saprospiraceae bacterium
AGCACCCCATCTCCGAACTTCCATCTCCTAACTCCCAATTGACCTGCTACCCATTTTACAAGAATTGCAATATCTATAATCGCCATGTCAGGAAAACAAAGAACCATCATCTGCTTCGGGGAATTACTCTGGGACATGTTGCCTGCGGGTAAAATGGCGGGGGGTGCCCCCATGAATGTAGCCTTTCATTTAACCCGCCTGGGTGAAAATGCTTTCCCTTTGACCGCGCTGGGCCGGGATGATGCGGGACTTGAACTTATTGATTTCCTGAAGACTAAAAACATACCCGTCGATTTAATTCAATGGAATGAATTTCCCACAGGCAAAGTCCTGGTGAAACTCAATGAAAAAAATGAAGCGACCTACACGATAGAAAATCCTTCCGCCTGGGATCATATAAAATGGACCTCGGCCCTGGAATCTTTCATGACCATCCGAACCCCGGTATTGGTTTACGGCTCGCTGGCATGCCGCCATGAAGAAAGCAGAAACACCTTGAACCGACTTTTAACTCAGGCAAGTCTGGCCATTTGCGATATCAACCTGCGATCTCCTTTTTATTCCGAAGACCTGATCCATGATCTTTTATCCAATGCCCATTGGATAAAAATCAATCATGAAGAACTGGGCCTGATCCATTCGCGGAGTGCCACCCCGGTGCCGGAAGAAAAGGAACAGGTCACCCGGTTGTTTGCACAATATCCAAGGGCCAGCCTGATCCTGGTAACCCGTGGCGGAGATGGAGCAGCCTGTTATGATAGAAATCATTCTTACGACCATCCCGGTTTCCGGGTAGAGGTAAGAGACACCATCGGAAGCGGCGATTCTTTTTTAGCCATGTTTCTTTCAAGAAAGCTTGCTGGTTTCCCTTTATTGGCCTGCCTTGAAGATGCCTGTGCCATGGGGGCGGTGGTGGCGATGCACAAAGGAGCTACTTCCATTTTTGATGCAGAGGCTGAAATAAATAAATTAAAGGAATTAAGAAAATTAAAATAATTAAGGGAGGCCCGACTTCCTTTAATTATTTAATCCCTTAAATTCCATTTTATTTATTTCTAATAAGTTCCATCAATCCTGCCGAAGGAAGATTTTTTATACACAGGGACTCCAACTGGTGATGACTGCCGTTGAAAGCATTAAAATCGACCTGCTGTTTGATCCCTTTGATCCTCCCGTTATTGGCATATTGCCAGAAATTCCAGGATTTTTTATTACCCAGGTCGGGGGCTTTTTCATTGTACCGTGCAATCCAGATGGGATAATCATCAAAGCGGCCGGCGACAAAACGGAAATAGGCTTTGAGATTGGTATAGATGATCGGCTTCGTATTATAAGCACTGGATACCATGCCCAGCCAGACCTGCATGCGCTCCACCAGTTCTTCCGGGTCCGGATAGTCCGTAACCTCCATATCAAGTACCGGGGGCAGGTCCCCGTTCTGGAGGCTCACATTGATCAGAAAATTTTCAGCCTGGAGGGCGGGATCGAGTTGGGGAATAAAAAAATGATAAGCTCCGCGTTTGATATCGGCCAGTTTCAGGGCCTTCCAATGGGTATAGAACATGGTATCACAGTGTTCCAGTCCTTCCGTGGCTTTGATAAAGGCAAAAGATACCCCCTGTTCCTTCACCGCCGGCCAATCGACCCTTCCCTGAAAATGGGAAACATCAATGCCATGAATCTCATAAGCGAGGGGTTTGGTGACAAACTGCTGACAGGCAAGCATTAAAAGAAGAATTCCCGCAAGTGCAGTTCGGAAAGGCATGGCAGATCTTATAATTGTCTACCCAATCTTAACGAAAAAATCGGAGGAGAGCTCATTTATTTTGTAAGTTAACGCATATTTAAGGCTATAAATTTTTTCAAAACCAGGATGAATCTCCGCACCAAATTCCGTTCCCTGATCGGCCAAACCAGCCCTTATGCCCTGGAACTGGAGATCGCAGAAGCAAGTGGATCCTGGCTCAGAGACCCAAAGGGTAAAAAATACCTGGATTTGATCTCGGGCATCGGCGTGAGCAACCTGGGCCACGGCAACCGGGTCATTCTCGACGCCATTCATGCACAGACCGATCAATACCTGCATACCATGGTCTATGGAGAGCATATCCAATCGCCCCAGGTCCTCCTGGCCGAACTGCTGGTCAGCCAGCTACCCCCTTCCCTGAATACCGTATTTTACCTGAACAGCGGGGCAGAAGCGGTAGAAGGAGCCCTGAAACTGGCCCGGAAATTCACAGGAAGGACTGAACTCCTGGCATGCAAAGAGGCTTACCACGGCAGTACCTATGGTGCAATGAGCCTGATGAGCGACCGGAGCAAAACCGATCCTTACCGGCCCTTGCTTCCGGGAATCGACCATGTGGAATTCAATCGACTGGAAGACCTCGAAAAAATAAACCGGGGTACGGCCGCTGTGGTGATGGAAGTGATCCAGGCGGAAGCAGGCATCCGGCTCCCTGATCCTGCCTACCTCGAAGCCCTAAGAAACAGGTGTACCGAAACCGGGAGCCTGCTGATCTTCGACGAAATCCAGACCGGAATGGGAAGGACGGGAACCTTGTTTGCCTTCAGCCATTATGGGGTGGTACCCGACGTGATTATCCTGGGCAAAAGTTTTGGGGGAGGATTACCACTTTCCGCCTTTGTCGCGGATAACCCGTTAATGGGCACCCTTGCGGATAAACCACCACTCACTCATATGACTACCTTTGGAGGGCATCCCTTGTCCTGCGCTGCAGGCCTGGCGGCCCTCAAGCTTTTGACCCAATCCAGCTTGGTGCAGGAAAGCATGGCCAAATCGGATTACCTGGCAAAAAAACTGGATCCGGAACAATACCATGCGCTTCGGCGCACGCCCGGACTCTGGCTGGCCATAGATCTTGCTGACCCGGTTCGCGTTCAAAAGGTCATTGCCCAGGCTATGGACAAAGGGTTGCTGGCCGACTGGTTTTTGTTCAATGATGAATCTATCCGCATTGCGCCGCCCTTAACCATCAGCTACGAAGAATTGGATCTGGCCGCGGCTATCCTTAACGAATGCCTGACATCGCAAAAATCAAAACAACCTGTTCTATCATGAATCCCGTTTCCGGAAATGCGCTTGTATTCACCCTGGGTTTATTGGACCAGAATTATGCCAAGACGGCCCATGGATTGATCCGGGGATCCGACCGGTTTACGGTCAAAGCGGTTATCGATCCTGTTCATGCCGGCAATGACGCCGGAGAAATCCTCGATGGACTGAACCGGAATATTCCTGTTTATGCCACGATCGATGAGGCTCTGCAAGAACAAGAGGATATCAAATTTGCCATTGTTGGTATTGCCCCGGTGGGAGGTAAACTGCCAATAGAATTACTGGACCAACTGAAACAATGCGCCATCAAAGGATTGTCCATCATCAGCGGCCTGCATGAATATGTCAGTGAAAAACAGGATATCGTGGAAGCAGCCTCACATACCGGGGCGCAGATCATTGACATCCGCAAACCCAAACACAAATCCGAACTTCATTTCTGGACCGGGCGCATTTTCCAGGTCAAATGCCCCATTGTGGCCATCCTGGGCATGGATTGCGCCATTGGGAAAAGAAGCACCGTGCGTTTCTTACTGGAAGCCTGCAAAAAGGAAGGGATTAAGGCAGAAATGATCTTCACCGGGCAAACGGGATGGATGCAAAGCGGCCGTTATGGTTTTGTACTGGATTCCACGTATAATGATTTTGTCTCCGGAGAACTGGAACATGCCATTGTCCGTTGCTGGGACGAGCAGCATCCGGATATTGTATTTCTCGAAGGCCAGTCCGCACTTCGCAATCCGAGTGGACCCTGCGGATCGGAATTATTGATTTCCGGCCAGGCCAAACATACCATCTTATTATACTCACCCAAACGCATGTATTTTGACGATAATCCGGCCTGGGGGAAAATGCCTTCCCTGCAATCCGAGATTGATCTGATTCAGGCCTATGACAGCCGGGTGATCGGGGTGGCCCTGAATACCACAGGATGCACCCGTGAGGAAGGCATGCAATACAAGCAAATCATTCAAAACGAAATCAAGTTACCGGTTTGCCTGCCGGTGGACACGGGTGTTGGTGAATTGATGCCGGCGGTCAGGTCGCTTCTGAATGTGGTATAGTTGTGGAGGTTTCCGGAACATCCGGTTGCGGAAGTATATGGTCTGATTGGGCCTTTTCATTACTAAACATCAGTCCAACCATCATGATTAAGACCGTAAGCAACATCACCTGTACCACAAGAGAATTGTCGATCATCGGTATTTTTATTTCTGTTGGTATGGATAAAAACAGCAGAATAGTAATCAGGCCCCGGGGTGCGATATACAACAATGGATCAAAACCCATCCTGAACAGCTTAAGGATAAATATGCGGATCAAATAGACGGCGGCTACAATACACACCGCCCAAACGGCGCTTTCCCGATTGATGATGTCCTGCGGCCGGATCAGGTACCCAAACACCAGGAAAAACAAGGAACGGATCAGGAAGGTGGCTTCTGTAGTAATTTCTTTAAACCGGATCACTTCCTTGTCCAGGTTTTCCGGATTGAATTTTTCAATCCATTTGAAGCTCCGCAGTTCATCGAGGTTGCCAAGAAATAAACCAAAGATCAGGATAAATAACAGAGCCGGCAAATGGAATTCTTTTGAAATGGCATAAATGAGGATGATGAGAAATATGATGGGGACAAATTTGATATGGTGTTCAATCTTACCTAACAGGAAAGCGAGAAATAAGGTGGCTATAAAAGCGATAAGGGTTTCGAGGCCCAATTGCATGAAAAAAGTCAGGAATGCATTGCGGTCAATGACTTCATTCAACACGATAAAATTAAAAAATATGACCCCCAGGATGTCAGATAGACTGGTTTCGTAGACCACAAATTCCCTGGTGGCTCTGCTGTTGTGGCGTACGCTGGGAATGGCAATCGCACTGCTGATCACAAAGAGGGGGATCACATTACCCAGGTTGGTTTTGTAATGGGGAAAACCGAGGTATTGCAAACCCCAGGCAGCCAGGCAGGATAAGGCCACCAGCGGAATAAACGCGATCACAAAGGATTTGAATATCATCGGTAGCCTCGATTTGTGGAGTTGCAATTCCAGCGATCCTTCCATGACGATAAGGATGAGTCCAACCGTGCCCAGTACGGGAAGGAGTACATTTAGATCCGGCAATTGAATTCCCCACCAATCGGTCAACCATCGAACGAGTCCACCGGAAACCAACAAGAGAATCACCGATGGAATCCTTGTCCTGGACGAACTCAAATCAAACAAGTACGCAATAAGGACCAGGATACAAAGGGAGATAATGATGGCAGAGGTCATGGATTCTTTTTAATAAAATTTCAAGATACTCTAAAATCCAACCTATAAGCCAGAACCCAAAGACTTGGAATACCGGTTTATTAAAATTAAATTATTCACTCAAATCCTCGTCCCCAAATCCAGTCACCGGGGCCGTGATCAGCGGACCGAAGAACATGGCGTTTAAAAACAGTTTATTGGTATTGTACCATACCCCCCTGAAATTGGGGTTAAAAGCAAACAAAACAATTCTTCCCCTGCCTTCGTGAGCACATAACAGTGCGGCGGAATTTGAAATTTTTCGCTCATTGTCGGGATGATGATATCCGCCCACCAGGGGTTTGGCCGGGTGTTTGGCTACGGTACCGATTGGATTTTTACTGACCGCCAGAAAGGTTTTGTTGTTCTTATAGATATTGATCTTTCGCTCCCCGAACCCAAAGCCCAGAGGATGACTGATGTCCAGATCCGCTTCATAAATAGAGCCTCCAATTTGTTTAGCTCCTTCCCTGTCCTGAATATCTTCATAATTCGTCCTAACAGGGGATAGGGTATCTGCCGGAACCAGTTTTTCGCTCGTCGTCAATCCTCCACGGATCACCCATTCGGAGGCTCCTTTAAAAGCGATGAGGGTGCCTCCTTCGCGGACCCAGGCTTTCAGGCGGTCTTCAAGGGTTTTGTCCGGTGGATAGACGCCATGAACAATCACTAAGGTGGTATATCCATTGAGATCGATCCTGCCCATTTGGTTCAGATCCACCTTGGTCACGGGCATGCCGATACGCTGATCGAGCAGGTGCCAGACTTCCCCGGCCTCGTATCCGCTGACCCCCGTACCGGTGATCATGAGCGCTTTTATCGGTTTCAGGGTTCTTAAAAAATTGGAGCCCAGGTCTATTCCTTCTGTGGAATATCCGGTTTGAACGGGATAAATATCGATCATGCAGTCTTTTGAAATTCGTTGCATGGTTGCGTAGACTTCATCTGCATTCAGCTTTTGCTGCTGAACCGGAATGAACAAGGTGCCGTAGCCAAAGGATTTGGATAATCTGCCCACCTGGATTTTAAAAGGTTTGAAGGCGGTTTTGGTGATGATATTTCCGGTTTGAAGTTGCCAGATCGCCTTATAAGCCTGATAATCCCGCTGGTCGATCAGGTAGCCGTAATCGCTTTTTTCCACCGAAACGGGCGTGTATTTGAGATCCTCCGTGACCCTGTCCCCGGTAGCATATCCTCCCCGGATTTCGTGAAAGGGAAGATCAAAGGCATGGATCAGCGACCAGGTGGAAGCATCGTAAAACAAACTATCGGTATAAGTGATCTCTTTTTCAAAAGCGGAACGGACCATAAAATAGTTTTTCTGATCGACAGGAACCAGGTAAGAATTCCCCTTTTCAAAACTTTTCCCTCCTGCCTGCAGGCTCCGGTCCAGTTGATACACCTCGATCTGATGCAGGCGCAGGAGGTTGACAAAGGCCCTGGTCCTGGATTGGTCTTGCGCATCCCCGAAGACATAGGCTTTTACAGGATTGGCCCTCGCCTGGGAAACGGCAGCAGTATAAAAATCACGGCGCAATTTGAGCAGCATGGCTTTTTCTGCCTGTGAGGCCCTCAGGGTAGCCAGTGAGGCCGTGACCTGGTTGCGGATAGTAAAACCAAATTCGAGGGGAATGGTGGTGGTCTCCTGCACATGGCCCCTGGAGCTGGCCTGCTCAAATAAAAATCCCGCCCCTCCGTAAAAATTGACATAACTGGACCCATAGCCTGGATACAATTTGTCGAAGGACTCCTTGGTATAATAGAGGGACCGGATGCCATTCATGGCTTTGGAAAAATATTCGCCATACTTGGGATAAACCACATCGTACAGATAAGCCGGTACAATAGGATTGTTGCTGCTGTATTTGCCCGGATCAAAATAAAAAGTCGCATTGGAACCCATCTCGTGGTGATCCGTCATCACATAGGGCATCCATTCATGGAAAAGTTTCATCCGGTTGCGGCTTTCTGGATGGACGCCCAAAAACCAGTCGCGGTTTAAGTCAAACCAATAGTGGTTGGTCCGGCCACCGGGCCAGACTTCGTTATGTTCCCGGTCGTTGGGATCGGCCACCGGCGGGCTGCCTTTGTGCATATTCGCCCAATGGGTATGACGGTCGCGGCCATCGGGATTGTAAGTGGGATCAAGCAAAATAACCATGCTGTCCAGCCACTGGGCTGTTTCCGCATTATCGTTGGCCACGAGGTACCAGGCTGTGAGCAGGGCCGCTTCCGTACTCGATGGTTCGTTTCCATGGACATTGTAACCAAGCGTGATGACCAGGGGGACTTCATCGCCGCCAGGTCTGTTGGCCCGGGCGAGATTGGCCTGCCGAATCTCTTCGAGCCGGGAATGGTTGGCGGGAGAGGTGATGAAAGCCACGATCTGGTCCCGCTGTTCATAGGATTGCCCGATGATCTTCGTGCTCACTTTATCGCTGAGGCGGTCCAGTTCTTTGATGTATTCGACCACCTTATCATGACGTGTATGATGACTGCCTATAGGATAACCCAGAAATTGTTCCGGACTCGGTATGGATGTATTGAACCCGGATGCCGCGGGGAAAAAATAACTGGTTTGACAGAAAACAAAGGCTGATCCGGCAATCCAAAATAAAAGAATGAGGAGTCTTTTGATCATATTGAAGTGATATAAGATTTCAAGATAAGAGGGATGTAAGGAAATGCCAAATCGGACTGTAACTTACTTACCGCTTGCTAACAGGCAAACTGACCAACTAAAACAACGTATCTCTCTCCTTCCCACCACGGATCCGGTCCAGGATCCTGTTGAGCTCCACATCACTGCCGACCAGGACCTCACGGGGTTTGGAGCCTTCGCCTGCACCGACCACGCCCAACAATTCGAGCTGGTCCATGATGCGGCCGGCCCGGTTATAACCGAGTTTGAGCCTGCGCTGGATCATGGAGGTGCTGCCATGCTGGTTTTGCACAACCAGCCGGGCCGCTTCGTCCAGCATTTCATCCAGGTCCTCGAGTACGGCTTTTTCGGTGCCCATGGCCCCTTCTTCACCGGTATACTCCGGAAGGAAATAGGGTTGAGGGAATCCTTTCTGGTCGTGAATAAAGTGTAAAACATTTTCGACCTCGGGGGTATCTACAAAAGCACACTGCAGGCGGATCATATCGCCGCCTACGCTCAACAGCATATCCCCGCTGCCGATCAATTGGTCTGCCCCGCCGGTATCCAGGATGGTGCGCGAGTCCACCTTAGAGGATACTTTGAAAGCCAACCGCGCCGGGAAATTGGCCTTAATCACTCCGGTAATGATATTCACCGATGGCCTCTGCGTAGCAATAATCAGGTGGATGCCCACTGCCCGTGCCAACTGGGCCAGGCGGCCGATAGGCAATTCCACTTCCTTTCCGGCGGTCATGATCATATCGGCAAATTCGTCGATGACGAGGATGATGAAGGGCAGGTAACGGTGTCCTTTTTCCGGGTTAAGTTGCCGTGCGGTGAATTTTTTATTGTATTCCTTTATGTTCCGCGCTTCCGCTTTTTTGAGCAGGTCGTAGCGGGTATCCATCTCAATACAAAGTGAATTCAGGGTATAAATCACCTTATTGGTCTCGGTCACGATGGGTTCATCCTGATCGGGCAGGTAAGCCAGGTAATGGCTTTCCAGTTTGGCATAGGGAAAGAGTTCCACTTTTTTGGGATCGATCAATACCAGCTTGACCTGGGAGGGATGTTTGCGGTACAGCAGGGACATGAGGATGGCATTGATGCCAACGGATTTTCCCTGGCCCGTAGCCCCGGCGATCAGGAGGTGGGGCATCTTGGCCAGGTCGGCCACAAAGACTTCATTGGCAATGGTACGGCCGAGTGCGATGGGCAAATCCATTTTGGAGGACTGGAATTTTTCCGACATGAGCACCTCCTTAAGGGATACGATCTGCTTTTTCTTGTTGGGCACTTCGATGCCGATCGTCCCTTTACCAGGAATGGGGGCGATGATGCGTATGCCCAGGGCAGACAGGTTTAGGGCGATATCGTCCTCCAGGTTCTTAATTTTGGAAATACGGACACCGGGAGCGGGGATGATTTCGTAAAGCGTCACGGTGGGCCCCACGGTCGCCCTGATCTTGGTGATTTCTATCTTATAATGCATCAGGGTCTCGATGATCTGGTCTTTATTGGCTTCGAGTTCGGCCCGGTCGATTTCAAAGTTCTGATCGGTATAATCCTGAAGGAGTTCTACGGAGGGGAGTTTGAATTTGGACAATTCGGCATCGGGATCATAGGGCTCGAGGCTGGCGTATTTGAGTTCCTGCTGGGCTTTCTGGTCTTCTTCCGACAGATGTTGAATATTGCCAGCCACAACCTCCTGGGGATTGGAACTGATCTCCAGTTCAAGTGCATCTGTTTCTTCGATGGGATCAAACGGAGTGACTGCAACGCCGTTTTTGATCTCGTCAAAGTCCGTCACCTGTTCTCCCACCCTAAGATCTTTAAGGTCGGCATATTGAGGTTTATAAACTTCAAGTTCCAGTGCAGGTATCTCATCCAACATCGGTTCATCCGGATCTTTAAAATCCCTTTCTATTATTCTTTCAGTGGTTGTTTCAATAGGCATGGTTGCTCCGGGCAGATCTTCCGTGAAAGGTTCCTTGTTATGTTTCCTGAACCAATTAAAAAAGGAGTTTGGGAGTTCGGATATTGCTCCCTCTCCGGAAAACTGAAAGGAGGGTATTCGCAGTCTTGAAAAATCAGGGTTAAAATTCCATACGGCCAGGAGGATGACAATCAGCAGGAGCAGGCCGATGAGCCCGGCCAGGCCCAGGAAGTTTTTAAGGTAATAAGATATCCATTCCCCGATGGCGCCTCCAAACGGAAAAGCGAAGCGGCCAAGAATGCTTTCCAGCAGGACCGAAGTATAAAGCATGACCCAGAGGATGCCAAGGGTTCTGCCCATCAGGCTATAGCGGGCATTTCGGATCCACTTCCAGGAATATAGAAGCCCTATATAAACAAAGGCAAACGCGGGAAGCCCAAAACTCCAATAGATGGCCTGGTGGGAGAGGAAGGCGCCGAACCGTCCCAATGTATTGGCCATGGCCAGGTCTTTCTGCAGGAAAATTTTCCAGGAAAAGTTCAATACCTTATCCTGGTCGTATTTCCAGGTGAAGAGGTAAGAGCAGATGCTTATGAGGAGGAGGACGGAAAAAAACAAGGTGAAAATGCCGGCCAGTTTGACCCAGCGTTCATCCTTGAGATTGATTCTTTTCCAAAAAGGTTTACTGTTTTTCTTCTTAGCCATGCCGATTCAATAATTGTCGATGAAGGAGGTAAAAATAGGAAGTTTTATTAAATATTAAAATAAAATGACATTTATATAATACTGATTATCAGTTATAAAATATCCTATTCATATAAAATTGATGGCCAATGGGTCATATATAGAATTTATTATATGTGAGGTAATCATGAAAAAATTCAACCCTGCCGGGGTTGGCCAGACTCCAATAGCCCTTGCAGGACCAGAAGTTAATGTTTGGGGAATAGTTGTACTCTTTTTGCAGAATGAGACTTGTTTGACCTCGCACGGAGCAATGGAGAACGCGGAGATTTTTTTTTATTTGCCAGGTGGGCGGTATGGTGAATGAGTTTTAGTCTTGTACTCTTGGCCCGACCGGGCAAAACTCACTGTACTCCAATGTTCCGTGCGCCCAGAATGTATTGAAAAAGATTCTCTCCCGCTTATCCCTTCAATACCTCCGGTAAATATTCCTCCGGAAAATTCTGATAAGCCACCGGCCTGGCCCATCTTTTGAGCGCACTGGCCCCCACCGCTCCAAAATGAGGATGGCTGGTAGCCGGGAAAGGCCCGCCATGCATCATGCTGTCGCATACTTCCACCCCGGTTGGCACACCGTTCCATACCAGGCGGCCGGCGATTTGCTCCATGGCGTCGAGCAGGATGCCATTGTCGGGATCGCCGGATTCGCTCCAGATGGTGGCAGTCAACTGCCCGCCAAGCATTTCCAGGATGGATATCATTTGCTCCGGTCCGCTGCATTTAATCACAATAGCAAAGGGGCCAAAGACCTCGTGATGCCAGTTGGGATGAGCGATAAAATCCTCACCACTCACAATGGCGATGGCAGGTCGGATCAGGGGACTCTCTTCCTTATTCATATTCACCAGGGAGATTTCGGAAGAAAGGGCAGAAAGCGATTTTAGAAAATTACTGTGTATCCGGGCATTGAGCATCGGTGCAGCCGCTGCGGCGGTGATTTTATTTTCGAGGCCCCGGATGAGGGATTCAAATTGGGGATGGTCCTGTACCAGGAAAAGGCCAGGCTTGGTGCAAAACTGACCGGCCCCCAGGGTCATGGAAGCTCCAAGCTGTTCACCTATAAATTCTGCGCGTTTCTCCAGCGCTGAACGTGTGACTACGGTCGGGTTGAGGCTGCCCATCTCGGCATATACAGGTATAGGCTCAGGCCTCGCTGCGGCAGAATCCATGATCGCCCGGCCTGCACCATAAGAACCGGTGAAACCCACTGCTTTCACCCTGGGATCTTTGACCAGGGCCTGGCCAGGTTCCGGCCCATATCCATACAGGGTGGAAAAGACGCCATCCGGTGCTTCCATTTCCTTAGCCGCTTTGAGGATGGCTTCGGCCACCAGGGCATTGGTGCCGGGATGAGATTCATGGGCTTTAACAATGACGGGACAACCAACAGCCAGGGCGCTGGCTACATCCCCTCCGGCTGTGGAATAAGCCAGGGGAAAATTGCTGGCGGTAAAGACCACTACCGGGCCCAGGGGCACCAGTCTTTTTCGAATATCCGCTTTCGGCAGGGGCTGCCGGTCAGGTATGGCAAGGTCTATCGTGGGCTCGGCCCAAGCTCCCCGTCGGATGGCATTGGCAAACATATTCAGTTGTCCGGTGGTGCGGCCACGCTCTGATAAGATCCGCGCTTCTGCCAACCCTGTCTCCTGCATGGCCCTTCTAACCAGGACATCCCCCAGGTCAATCATGTTTTTTGCAATCAGGTCCAGAAAATCAGCCTTTTTTTCAGGACTCCATTTCCTGTAAATGATAAAAGCCCGGCTGGCCTTGTCGAGGGCCAGGTCGATCTCCTTTTGTGTCGCTACGGAAAACCGGCCTTCCAGAAATTCCTGGCTGGCGGGATTCACTCCCTGGAGATATTGTCCGCCGGACATCACTTCATAGCCTACGATATTGCCTGTGATCATAATTCAAAGATTTTTAAATTAGGTCTTGATTGTATGGCGGCATTGATTATGGACAGGATCTTTACGCGTTCCGCCCCGGTGAGTTTGAGGCGCGGCGGGCGGACGTATTCGGTTCCCAGACCGGCTGCGGCTTCAGCCAGTTTGATGTATTGTACCAGTTTGGCATGGATGTCCAGTTCGAGCAAGGGCATAAACCAGCGGTAGATGGCCAGAGCCTGTTCGAGCCGGCCTTTTTTAATCAATTGGTAGATGGCCACGGTTTCTGCAGGGAAGGCATTCACCAGGCCGGCAACCCAGCCATCGGCTCCGGCTGCTAAACATTCCAGGGCCAGGGTATCAACGCCTCCGAGTATTTTGAAACGATTGCCAAAGGCATTGATCATGCGCGTGACGTTGGTAATGTCCCGGCTGCTTTCTTTCACGGCTTCAATATTGGGATAAAGGGTCAGTTGTTCAAACATTTCTATGGTCACCGCGATCTTATAATCATAGGGATTATTGTAGATCATGATAGGCAGGGAGGTGTTTTCCGCCACGGTTTTAAAATAAACCACGGTTTCATGGTCATCGGCCTTGTACCTCATGGGAGGCAAAAGCATGAGGCCATCGGCCCCGTTGGACTCGGCGGCCCGTGCGGCATGCACCGCATCATCCGTAGATGCCTCGGCAATATTGACCAGGACCGGTATACGTTCGCCGGCGGTTTCTTTTGCGGCCAACAAAAGGGTTATGATTTCATCTGGTTTCAGGGTACTGGCTTCGCCCAGGCTTCCCCCGATGATCGCTCCATGTATTCCCTCCTGGATCTGGGTGTCGAGGTGTTTTTGAAAGGCGGGCAGGTCCAGGGAGGCGTCTTCCTTCATTTTGGTTGTCAGGGCCGGGTACACGCCCTGCCAGTTGATTTTCACCATAGTTTAATGATTGGTGTGCAAAAATAAATAAAAAGGCCGTTGCGCATTCGCAAACGGCCTTTCAGATTTGATATGATTAGGAAACTTAGATACTTCTCAGATCAATAACAGGGGTTCTGGGTCAGGCTTTTGTTGGCATCAAGCTGGGGTTTGGGTATCGGGAAGATATCCAAACAGGTTTTGGCATCCGCGGGTTTAAAACGGCGTGCTTCCGCATATTTTCCGAAACGGATCAGGTCCTGGCGGCGCCAGCCTTCTGCAAACATTTCACGGCCTCTTTCTGCCAATAAATTATCCGCAGTCAGGGAGGCCAGGGGTGTGGCATCAGCACGGTCGCGTAATTGATTGACAATGGCGAGGGCGGTGGGATCTGCCGGGTTTTTGCGCCAGAGACCTTCCGCTTTTACCAGCATGATATCACCCAACCGGAAGATGGGGAAATCATTGCTCAGGTTAGGTGTGGCATTGATGGCATACTCAAATTTACCTATGCGGGCACCAGCCTGGCGGAGGGCATTGGGAAAATGCTCATTGATTTCAGGCGTGAACGTAAGCGGTTTGCCATCAGGGTCGTTTGCTTCAGCGCCTCCGTCTTCAAGACGCACTCCGGTGGATGAAAACTGGGGCCCGGCCAACAAATTTCTTCTCCTGACATCCTGGGCTTCATAAGATTGATAAAACTCCTGCAGGGAACAATATCCGTTCCAGGGCTGATCGGTCAGGTTAAACGTTTTCTGGCTTTCATAATGCAGGGTCATCTGGGGCAGGTTAAAACCACCGGCAAAGACCTTGTCGTACGGAATGACAAAGATGTTTTCGCGGGAAACGCTGTTTTCTGTTTTGAAATTCACAAAATAATCCCCTTCGAGGGTGTATTTTCCGGAATTGATCACGGCGTCTGCGGCGGCAATAGCCTTATCCCATTGAGGGGTGCCGGTGTACCTTTCGGCATTGAGATATAATTTAGCCAGAAGGGCGTTTGCGGAGTGTTTGGTCATCCTGGCATAAGTGGCGCTGGTGACATCGGCAGTCAGGTTGGGCAGGGACTCTGTCAGTTCCTTTTCGATAAACGCATATACTTGGGCGCGCGGCTTGGTTGCCGGTGCACTTTCCGCATTTTTAAAACCGGTCACGATGGGCACGTTTCCGAACAGATCCATCAACCAATAATAAAAAAGGGCGCGCACTGATCTTAATTCTGAAATAAAGGCTTTTGCCCGGTCGCTTTGAACGGGCTCAAATTGTTCGATGAGGCGGTTACAGGCGCTGATCCCACCAAAGAGCTGACCCCAGGAATTATTGAAGGCCTCTTCCGTGGCCACATATTCGTGACGGAACATCCGCAACCACTGTCCACCATCAAACCAGTCCCCTCCGCGCTGAGGGATCATCAATTCATCCGAAGAAACCTCCTGGATCGACCAGGTGGCGTTGTGACTGCCCATGATCCCGATGAGCGAAGAATAGGCCGCCCCGAGGGCGGAGATAAACTCCTCATCGGATTTAAAGAAATTGTCAAAGGTCACTGTAGAGTACAATTCCTCATCCAGGTTGGTGCAGGAATTGTTGAATCCCAGCAACATCACCCCGATCAGCAGTGCTTTTGAATATTTTAATATCTTGTTCATATCGCTATGATTTATATTATTTTAATTAGAAACCAAGGTTTAAGCCCAGCGAAAAGGAACGGCTGGTGAAATAATTTGATCTGCGGTCGATACCGGGTGCCAGGGGGTTGCCGTCCTCATCATCCACAAAGCGCACTTCGGGATCGATGCCGGTATAATTGGTAATGGTAAACAAATTGTTACTGGCCAGGTAAATAAAAGCTTTCGAAAAAGCTCCTTTTACAGGCAGGTTGTAGCCAAGCTGCATATTGTCCAGCCGGAGGAAGTCGGCTTTCTCCACGTGAATGCTGGAATACTGGGCGTTTTTAATCTTAGGATCGGATAGTTTGGTCAGGATCCGGTTGTAGTTTTTGATGGAACCGGCATTGTAATCTTCGTAGAAGACCCGGTATTGGTTGACCAGGCTGTGGCCAAATGCTCCCCTCAGGAAAACATTGAGGGACCAGTTGCCAAGGTTAAGCGTATTGTTCAAGCCCAGCGTCATGGTAGGGAGGCCATTGCCCAGCACTTCACGGTCGGCCCCGGCAGATTCAACTTTTCCATCTTTATTCAGGTCTTTGAATTTCGGGTTGCCGTTTTCATCCACTCCATTGAAAACCGGGCCATAAATCTGGCCTATTTTATCCCCTTCTGCGACCCGGATCATGGTATAGTTGTTTTGACCCGGCGATCCCACACCCGCGAGGTCAAGTATACCCCCTGAGCCGAATTTCAGATCCCCTTTGGAGAGGCTGACCAGTTCATTATTCAGGTAAAAAGTGGCATTCAGGCTGGGCGTCCATTTGAGCTGGCCAAATTTCACGTCGTTGAGGTTCACCAGGGCTTCGAGGCCGGAACTGGTCAGTTCCCCAACATTTGCCCAGGTGCGGCCGAACGGATTTGGCGGTACGGGCACCGGGAAATTATATAAAAGGTCATTCACATTCCGTACATAGAAATCAACCGAGCCGGTGATTTTATAATCGTACATGCCAAATTCAAGGCCTATATTGGTTTCTCCCTTTTTCTCCCATTTCAGATCGGGATTGGGGTTGGATACAGGTCCATATGATGGTACATAAGCACCATTATAATAGAAGCTGCCGATAGGTCCAAAACGGAACAGGGAGAGATAATCCTGATTGATATTCGTCCCGGTAACACCATAACCGATCCTGAATTTCAGGTTGTTTACAGGTCCAAGGTCGAACAATTTAGTCAGGTTCACCCCGGCTGAAACGGCGGGGAAGACCCCCCATTTATTATTTGCACCAAAGCGGGAAGAACCCTCGCGGCGAACGGTAGCATTGGCAAACCAGGTATCGTTGATATTGGCCGTGATCCTTCCAAAGAATGCGATCAGTTTGTTACTGCTTTTTCCACTGTTCACGCTTCCCAAACCTCTCGGGAAATCCAGGCCTGCACCTAGGTTGTAGCTTGTAAAGAAATCGGTCAGGAAATTGCCCCCTTGAGCAGAAAAACCTTCGCCGGTAAATTTCTGATAATCATATCCGCCGAGGACCGACCAATCCACTCCAATGGTGTTAAAACTATACCTCAGGGTAGTAGACAGATAATCATTTAAGTTGGAGCCGGTATTTTGGGTAGCAAGGCCATTCCTTCCTATACCGGTACCGTACTGGCTTTGTTTGCTGAAGTATTGCTGGCTGTGGCCATTGTCCCGGCCATAGGTATAGGCAACATTCAGTTTGAGGTCTTTGATAAATTCATATTCACCCCTGATGGTGGCCAGGACATTGGTGAATTCACCCGTGTTGGAATTTTGTTCTACGATGGCCAGGGGATTAAAATAGTCGAATCCTCCCGGTTCGAAATAACCTCCGTTGACCGTGTTTTTGGCGTCATATACCGGGGCAGTAGGATTAAAATAAGTAGCGTACCGGAAAGCGTCCCTGAAATTGATGTCCTGCGTCCTGTTGGTAGCCGCCAGGTCAAATCCGATATTCAATTTGTCGTTGAGGGCTTTCTGATTCAGGCTGACCCTGCCATTGAGTTGTTTAAATCCGGTATTCAGCTGGATGCCCTGGATGTCCTTGTAGTTGAAGGAAACCCGGTAACCCATGCCTTTTGCTCCACCTGAAAGGGAGAGGTTGTGTTGTTGCTGAAGGGCGTTTCTTGTGATTACATCGAACCAGTCCGTATTACTGCCCTGGTCGACCCCGCCGGCTTTTTTATATTCGGCTCCGGTCATCACACTCGGTGCTTTGGCAAGGGATTCCACAGAAGCAATGCCGTTGTAATCCACAATGGTTCTTCCTTCCTTTCCCTTTTTGGTGGTAATCAGGATGACTCCATTGGAACCCCGGGTGCCGTATATGGCAGCAGCAGATCCATCACGCAAGACGTCCATACTCTCGATATCCATGGGGTCCACGGTATTGAGGCTGGCGCCCGGCACCCCATCGATGATGATGAGGGGTTCGGTATTGCCACCCACGGTGGAGAGACCGCGAAGGCGTATATTAAATCCACCGTTCGGGTCCCCATTGGGTTTGGCGATGATCAACCCCGGCACTTTTCCCTGAAGCAACTGGGCGGGGCTGGTGATCGCGCCTTTATTAAAATCTTCTGCCTTGATGGAGGCAACCGCTGAGGTGATCTCTTTTTGCCGCTGGGTACCGTAACCGGTGACGACGACTTCCTCGAGCAGTTTTCCGGCGGTGAGCACCACTTCAATGGTGTTGGCCCCATCCAGGGTAAATACTTCTGTACCAAAACCTGTGTAAGAAATTTCGAGCACATTGCTTCCTTCGGGCACTTCCAGGCTGAAGCTACCGTCTACATCCGTGATCGTTCCTGTACTGGTTCCCCGAATCAACACGTTGGCCCCGATCAGGGGTTCGCCCGTGCCCGCTTCTTTAACCGTACCGGTCACTGTACGCTGTGCATAAGTGAGTGATTGTATGCCTATTGTAAATAGCAATACAGCAAACACCTTTGCAAAACACATGAATAGTCTTTTCATAACCAGTTTAAATTTTGTGAAAGATGAATATCGTCAGGTTTTGTTCCAGGATAATCAATAAAAGCCAATGATTTGATGGTATAATAATCCCCTTAAAACCACAAAACTTATTATCTAATTTTACCCTAAAACGATCCAAATTTATCAACTCACTTCATTTTTTAATACCCGATTACCATTTACTAATTGAAAATTATCCCGCAAACCTTACCGCAATCGTTTGTTGTTAGTAACTTTTTTAAATTTGTTAATAATTTATAATTTTGTAACCGTTTTCAGCCTCAATCCACCGCTTTGAAAAAAACAACAATAAAAGACCTGGCCAATCTGATCGGGGTGAGCACTTCCACAGTATCCAGGGCACTGAATAACCATCCCGACATCAGCCCGGAGCTCACCCAAAAGATCCAGGAAGTTGCCAAAGGCCTGCACTACCGGCCCAGCCCTGCCGCCCTCCACCTCCGAAGGGGAACCAATAAAACCGTCGCCCTGATTCTGCCGGAGATCACTTCGTTTTTTTACCCTTCCGTGATTCACGGGGTGGATTCCGTATTGCACCCCTTAGGGTATAACCTCATGATCCTACCTACTTACGACCGCCTGGATTTCGAAAAAGAAAACATTGACATTGCCTATGACCAGAATGTTGCAGGAGTTTTGTTTGCGGTTTCCAAAGAAACCATGGACCTGGGCCATCTCCAACGGTTTGATCCCGGCACCACCCCTGTAATCCTGATCGACAAAGTGAAGGAGGATGCCATTTACACCAGCATCACCATTGACGATTTCAGGGTTTCTTACCAAATGGTCCAGCACCTTTTTAAAACCAGCTGTACCCGCATCGCAGGCATTTTTGGAAAAGCCAACCTGCTCATCACCCATCTCCGGTATAGAGGATTTGCCCAGGCTCTCAAGGACCTGGGGCTCCCTTTCCAGGAACAGATGGTCCGTTTTGCTGACAACAGTGAAGAAGCGCGGTCAGCCACTTTCACCCTGATGCGGGAATGGCAACCGGACGGCCTCTACCTCATGACCGATGAGATTATGCTCGGAGCCATGCCCGCTCTCAATCAACTCAATGTCAGGATCCCGGAACAGCTTGGAGTGATCGCCATCAGTGATGGTCATCTTCCCCATTTCACCATACCGAGCGTGAGCCATATGCTGCACAGCGGTTATGAACTCGGCAGTATGAGCGCCCAGAAACTGGTTCAGTATATCAATGCAGTCAACCACAACATGCCCTTAAATCTCCCGGAAAAGGTGAAAATGAATGTCAATATCGTACTCCTTAACAGCACGAAGGACTGGCAGGGAAGGGAAGATTGATGTCCGTTTTTCCCCTTCAATAATGGTCTCTTGCAAACTCCAGGATCTTTTGCATTTCCCTGCGGATGGGATTGACGCTCCCAGTGTAATTGGAATGCATGAATGAAAACAGGAGAACCTTGCCCTGCCGGGTACGGATATAACCGCTGAGGCTGTGGTTGTTCATAAGTGATCCTGTTTTGGCAAAGACATAAGGTCCCTGGTCTCCCCTGTACCATTTTTCCAGGGTTCCGGAAACCCCACCCGCCGGGAAAATCCGGGTAATCCGGTCCCATGAAATTTTCCTGCGGATCTGGTCAAGCACCTGTATTATACTTCGCGGGGTGACAAGATTGTAACGGGAAAGGCCGCTGCCGTCAACCCATTGAAGGGGCTGAGGGACCGATTGAAAGATGCTGTCAAGGGCATAAACGATCATCGCTGAGGTACTCATCGAATCGAGAAGGTAGGCGCTGCAGAGCAGTATGAGTTGTTCCGCAATAAAATTATCGCTCACCTTCATCATCCGGGCATAGACCGAGTCCGCTGCTACCCCATAGGCCGTGTTCCAGGGCAGGCCGGGTGAAACCCATCCCGATTTTACGGGGATATGCAGGGTGTCTGCCAGCAGGTTTTTAATGGTTTCCGGATCGGCCCTGAAAGGAATCAGCAGGCTTGAAGTATCAGCCGGAGGAAGGATGAATTCGTTTTCATATAGACGTCGGATAAAACCCCTGCGGGCCTCTTCAGCCTTTCCGGAAGGGTCGGCCTGGACCCACCGTGACTGGAAGTAAGATGGAAAAGCACGATATCCAATGCCCTTCCCGGTAGGAGAAAACCGGGCCAGGTTACCATATAAAGGCAAGACTGATTTTTCAGCCTGATAGGCATCCGCAAAATCGTCCCAGGCCCATCCCGCCCCATAAGCCGGGTCATTCCATCCATCCTCAGCCAGGATCAGCCTGCCCGCGGATTTCAACAGCTTTAGCCCTTCATGATCCGGCCATAACGGATGCAAGAGACTTGGATCTCCCATGCCATGTACAAACAAACTGTCCCCCGACCGGTAATACCGGAATGAAGGCAGGGGGTCTGGTAAAACCGAGAGCGCGGTGTAAAGGGTGAGTATTTTGGTATTGGAAGCCGGGGTAAAATACCTGGACCCATTGACGTCGGAAAGGACCTTTCCTTCTGCAGGATCATAGAGCACAAAACCAGTAAAATGATTGCCGAATATGGGATTGAGCCGCACACTGTCCGAGATGGTCCGGCTGGTCCTTTTAATTTTATCAGCGGAGGAACAACCCGTATGGATGATCAAGCATCCAATGAATAAATAAAACAGGAGGCATTTTTGCATTACGGACCTTAGTTGATGTAAAAATGGTAAATTCAGCGCAAAAAAATGCTTCATGCTTGTATTCCGGTTATGCGTTTTGATGCTGGCCCTTTACCAAGCCTCCTATAGCCAGGTGGATACCGCAATAAGACAACGTTATGAAGATGCCCTGTCAAGAGTTGTTGTCTTAAAAAATGACCTGCAATCTATCCCGGTCCGGGACCTGACCCAGCCCGTCGCCTACATCACAGCCGATCCAAATCGCAGTGAGTTCTTGGAAAAGGTCAGGTTATATTGCCCGGTGAAGACTCTGCGATTCCAGGAAATAGAACGGTTGACGGCTCCGGTCCCTGGTTTAATCCTGGCTGAAGTGGATCTGACCTCCGCCGGAAAGCAGGAACTCACTACCTGGTCGGAAGGACTGGAGCGCCTGCAGGGATCCTATCTACTTATCCTCACCCACGGCAATGCCGGCTCTCTCCCGCCGGGTCTTTTTAATACTTCAAAAGGAATCCTCTTCGCCTGGGGCGACTCCGAATACTTGCCAATTCAGGCTGTTCAGGTTCTTTTTGGGGCTTCCTCAGCGAGCGGAACATTGCCATTTGACCTGAACAAAACGTTTCCGGCTGGCACCGGCATCCATACCCAATCCCTTCAAAGGCTGGCTTATGGCCCACCGGAATACGTGGGCATGCCTGGAGCGGCTTTGCATGAAAAATTAAACCGGGCCATGACAGACTTTGTTGAGAGCGAAGCCTTTCCCGGAGCCAACCTCCTTATTGCAAAAGATGGTGTGGTGTTCTATCATGAAGCATTCGGCCATCCGACCTTTGAAAGCACTCAACCATTAAAGAAAGATGATCTCTATGACATGGCCTCGCTCACCAAGGTCCTGGCTGCGACCTTTTCCGCCATGATTTTGCACAGCGAAGGCAAATTTTCACCGCTCAGCACCGTATCCGATTTTTTGCCTGAATTCCGCAACAGCAATAAGGCTAACCTGTTATGGAAGGATATCCTCACACACCGGGCCAGGCTTCCGGGCTTCATTCCTTTTTACCGCTATACGGTCAAAGGCCCGGATAAATACATTCCCAGGTCCCTGAAAAAAACGCCGAGCCGGAAATACAATATTAAAATCAATGATCGCTTGTACCTGCACCGCAGGTATCCCGCTTATATGATGAAAGGAATCCGGGAGGTCCCCCTCCTGGAAAAAGAAGGTTATGTCTATTCAGACCTCTCCATGATCCTCATGTATAAAACCGCTGAAGCCATCACGGGAATGCCCTTTGACCGATTTTTGTCTGAGCGGATTTATAAGCCAGTCGGCGCATACGAAACCGGTTTTTTGCCCACCAACCGGTTTGACCTGGGCCGGATCGTTCCCACCGAAAGAGATTCATTCTGGCGAAGGACCCTGGTCCATGGTTATGTCCATGATGAAAACGCTGCCATGCTGGGAGGCATCTCGGGGCATGCCGGTTTGTTTAGCAATGCCAATGATATGGCCAAACTCGCCCAGCTCCTTCTGAATAAAGGCAGTTACGGAGGCCGGGAATACTTCCGGCCGGAAACCGTGGACCTGTTTACGTCCTATCAATACCCGGAAATCGGCAACCGGCGCGGCCTGGGTTTCGACAAACCCCTGCTCCGGTTTACCGTAAATGCAAGTTATGTCACACAGGAAGTCAGCCCCGAAAGTTATGGCCATACCGGTTTTACGGGCACCCTGATCTGGATCGATCCCAGGTACAACCTGACTTATATCCTGTTGACCAACCGGGTCTATCCTACCCGCGCCAACAATAAAATCGGTCAATGGTCCATCCGGCCCTGCATCCAGCAGATCATATACGATTTTATCCTTCACCCGGAGTCACCGGCTGTCCGGCCTGCATCATCCACTACACTCGAATGAATACTTTCTTCTGGATATGCTGGTCCCTGGTGCTTGGCGCCACCCTGATCGCTTTTTATTTCTTTTTTATCGGGCTGGCCGACGGTTCGGTTTCCCAGTTCAATATGGGAATCTGGATGGTATTGGTACTGGGCCTCCCCGCGCTGTTATGGTGTACCTATTGGCTGAAAAGCCAGGACAAGGTCAAAACAGCGCTGGCCCTTTTGAGCATCCCGTCCCTTTTGGTAGCCGCTTATTTGATATTTCTTGCCGCCGTTTTATCCGGAAATAACAGATGGAATTAACAACGGCCATGACCGAAGAAGAAATCATTGATCACACCATTGTTTATGTAAAACATGAACTCCGGGAGAGTGAGCGCGGCCATGACTGGTGGCACATACAGAGGGTCTATCAAAATGCTTTAAGGATCTCTGCATCGGAACCCGGCGATCTCTTTGTCGTCCGGCTGGCAGCGCTGCTCCACGACATTGCGGACGCCAAATTTCACGGCGGAGACGAATCTATCGCCCCGGCCAAAGCACGCGTCTTCCTGACCAGTTTGGGAGTCAGGCCGTCCATCATCGACCAGGTAGCTACCCTTATTGAAAACATTTCTTTTAAGTCAAACATCGATGCCTTGCCTGTCAGAAGCCCTGAACTTGATATTGTCCAGGATGCCGACCGCCTGGATGCCATAGGGGCTATTGGCATTGCCAGGGCCTTTCACTATGGCGGGTATAAAAACAGGGAAATCTACAATCCGGAAATACCCCCGTTGACCGAACTGACCAGTGAAAAATATAAAAAAAGCACAGCACCCACCCTCAATCATTTTTATGAAAAACTATTGCGGTTGAAAGATCTGATGAATACCCCCACCGGAAAACGATTGGCTATAGAAAGGCACCGGTTTATGGAAGATTTCCTGGACCGTTTTTATAGAGAATGGAACGGGGGGTGATAATATACGCCGTTGAGATTTCTTCTTGAAGGGCACGTTAATCCCAGATGACCGTTTCTTTCTCTTCATACCACCGGGCATATTTTGCAGCATGCAGTTTTTCAAGTTCATTTCTTTTGACCTTCAGGGTGGGGGTAATCAGGCCGTTGGATATGGTCCAGGGTTGGGTCACTATAATTTTTTTCAGGCGCTCAAAATTATCCAGGCCGGAGTTGACCGTTTCCATAAATGCACTCAGGGACCTTGCCAGGTCTGCCCGTGGTTTACCGGCTGCCGTTTCATTCAGGTTGATCAGGGCCACCGGCTGCGGGATGCCGGCCCCGACCACACAGGCCAATTCTATATCGGGATGGGTCAACAATTTCATTTCAATGGCTGATGGGGAAATGTATTTCCCTTTGTCTGTTTTAAACTGGTCTTTGATCCGGCCGGTCAGGAAGAGATAACCATCCTGATCGTATTCGCCTTTGTCTCCAGTCTTCAGATAACCATCATCGTCAAACATCAGGGCGGTCAATTCCGGGTCCTTGTAATATCCTTTCATCAGGGCCAGGCTTTTCACCCGGATTTCCCCATTCTCCGCAATTTTGGTTTCCACCCCACGCATCTTCCTCCCAACGGATCCGATCCGGTTTTCTCCGGGAGGGATGAGGTGGGACAAGGCTGAATCTTCTGTCATGCCATAGACTTGGCGGACCGTTATACCAAGTTGGTCGAAATAGACCAGGGTGTCTTCAGAGATCGGAGCCGCTGCGGAATAGAAAAAAACCGTTTTGGCAAAACCCAGTTTTTTACGGATCCTTTTTTTAATCAGGGAGCCGATAAAAGGGAGTCGCAGCAAGCGGCCTAGCCTTTTATCCGGCAATTTTTCCCTGATCCTGGATTTGAATTTTTCCCAGATCCTCGGCACGCCAAAAAAGAGAAAGGGTTGGGCGTCCGACAGGTTTTTCCCAAAAGTGTCTATGGTCTCAGCAAAGGTGAGTTGGGCACCGACATATATGCCAGTGCATTCGATGGCCCAGCGTTCAGCCACATGGCTCAAAGGAAGATAAGAAAAAAGGAAAGGATGTTCCGGGACCTTCAATTCCGACAGGATGGCCTTGATCCAGGTATCCACATTGCCCAAGGTATGCATCACACCTTTTGGATGTCCGGTGGTCCCGGAAGTATAAATAATGGTGAATACCTCATCCTTTGACCATGCATGGGGTTGACGGACGGGCTGAAATGTTTTAATCCAATTTTCCCAGGTATATCCGCTGGACATCCCGTAATCGGAAAATCCGATGCGTATCAAGGCAGCAGGAATGCCTTCTTCCTGTGCACTGAAATCATCGAGTTTTCCGATGAATATGGCGCGCGCATCACTATGTTGCAGCACCGGTAAAATGGAACCCGCCCCAAGGGTAGGATAAATCGGTATGGAAATATGTCCGGCCATCAGGATAGCCAGGTCTGCCATGATCCAGTGCGCGCAGTTTTTGGAAAGGATGGCGATATGGCTCCTGGGCGGCAGGTTAAGGGACATCAAACCCGCTGCCACTCTCCGCACCTCATCGCCGGCTTGCGCCCAGGTCCAGGTTTTATATTGACCATTGAAGGGCTGACGCAAATATACCCGGCCGGGTTCGAGGGCTTCCCATTTCAGAAAATGATCGAGGACGGTTG
>CAYOPD010000058.1:0-2450 GCA_964405735.1 uncultured Saprospiraceae bacterium
CCCCATTTAAACCCAACCTCTTGGCATCTGCGACTTCGCGAGCTAATTTCAGGTCAATTTTGTTTATTTTAACCCTCCAAACTGGACCAGGAATACCTCATGTCATCCACCATCCACCACCACCACCCCTTAACCACTAACAAGCCATGACCCGCATCTACGTCCTCATTCTCTTTGCCTCCCTCCTCCTCACCTGCAAAACCGTCCATCTCCCGGCACCGGTCAAATTGCCCAACGGATGGTCCCTGAGCCCTTCCGGCAAATCCCAGGCCCTGGGTGACCTGCCTTTGAATATGGCGGTATCTCCCGATGCCCAATTTATGATTGTAAGCAACAGCGGCCTCAGTGAGCACAGCCTTCAGCTCATCGACATCCAGGAAGAAAAAGTCGTGGACAATTTTATCGTACCGGTCACCTGGGTGGGTGTCGCATTTTCCGGTAACCGCCATTTTTACATCAGCGGGGGCACCACCAACAAGGTTTTCCATTATGAGATCCTAAATAAAAAAATAAAATACCTCGATGAAATTGCCCTGGGAGATCCCTGGCCAAAAGCGATCTGGCCCGGAGGATTATGTATTGATCCCGGCAGAAAATGGTTGTACACCGTCACGAAAGAAGACAATAGCCTTTACATCGTCGACCTGGCCACAAACAAAGTAAATCACCGGATGGATCTTGGAGCTGAAGGATATGCCTGTATATTGTCAAAAGACTTGAGGACCTTATACATCAGTCTTTGGGGTAAGGATGAAGTATTGTTATTCGATACTCAAACCAATCAGGTCATTCAATCAATACCGGTAGGCAACCATCCAAACGACATGTGCATCAGCCCGGATAGAAACCACCTCTATGTAGCCAATGCCAACGACAACAGCGTCTCCGTCCTCAACCTGGCGGACCGCAAAGTCATTGAAACCCTGAACGCCGCTTTATACCCGGGGCCGATCACGGGGAGCGGTACCAATAGTGTAGCCCTGGGCCCGGATCAAAAAACTCTTTACATAGCCAATGCAGACAATAATTGCCTGGCCGTATTTGATGTCAGCCAGCCTGGAAAAAGTAAAAGCCTTGGTTTCATTCCCACCGGTTGGTATCCTACTTCGGTCAAAGTGGTGAAAAATAAAATCTGGGTAGCCAATGGCAAAGGAGTTCAATCGGCTGCCAATCCCAAAGGCCCCAGTCCGGTCAATCCCAGGGAAAATGTCACCTATCAGCAGGGGGACACCACCAAACCCGATGAGATCCAATACATCGGCGGATTATTCCGGGGAAACCTCAGCATCATCGAGATCCCGAATACAAAGACCCTGGGTCAGTATACCAACAGGGTGATCCAAAATATCCCTTATAAAAAAGAAAACGAACTGATCGCCAATGGTCGCGCAGGTAATCCCATTCCTAAAAAAGTAGGCGACCCATCCCCAATCAAATATGTTTTTTACATCATCAAGGAAAACCGCACTTATGACCAGGTATTGGGCGATGTAAAAGAAGGGAACGGGGATCCAACCCTTTGTTTATTTCCAGAGCAGATCACGCCCAACCAGCATGCCCTGGCCAGGGAATTTGTTTTGCTGGATAATTTTTATGTCGATGCAGAGGTTAGTGCCGATGGGCACAATTGGAGCACAGGAGCTTATGCCACCGATTATGTAGAAAAGACCTGGCCGATGAGTTATGGGGGACGTGGTGGCATTTATGATTTTGAAGGCACGCGAAAACTGACCTGGCCACATAAAGGATATATCTGGGACCATTGCAAACGCGCCGGGGTCAGCTACCGTACCTACGGAGAATACGGAGACCGCGGTAAAGCTTCCATTCCTATTCTTGAGGGGCATGTAAGCCCGGGATTTGCCGGATGGAATATGTCGGTACGAGATACTACGCGATTCAGACAATGGAAACATGATTTTGATTCATTATTGGCAAGGAACGCAGTTCCGAAATTCAATAGCATCCGCATGGGCAACGATCATACCGAAGGCCTTCGCAAAGACAGGCCGAGCCCCTTTGCCCATGTTGCTGACAATGACCTTGCCGTAGGGCTGTTTGTGGAACACCTCAGCAAAAGCCCGATCTGGAATGAGTCCGTCGTTTTTATCCTGGAAGACGATGCCCAGAACGGCCCGGACCACGTAGATGCGCACCGGAGCATCGCTTTTGTAGCCGGTGGGCTGGTGAAGCGGAATTTTGTGGACCATACCATGTATTCCACTTCTTCCATGTTGCGCACCATCGAATTGATTTTAGGCATTGCGCCCATGAGTCAATATGATGCCGCGGCCATTCCCATGTGGCGTTGTTTCAGTTCCAAAGCGGATAACCGTCCTTTTCAACATCGTCTGCCGGATGTGGACCTCGATGAAAAAAACACGGCTATGAACAAATGGCAAAAGATTTCAGAGACCTTTGACTTAACCAAAGAAGACGCGGTCAATGAT
>CAYOPD010000058.1:2550-2753 GCA_964405735.1 uncultured Saprospiraceae bacterium
ATGGCAAAAGATTTCAGAGACCTTTGACTTAACCAAAGAAGACGCGGTCAATGATCTTTTGTTTAATGAGGTCCTTTGGTACGCGGTTAAAGGGGAGCGTCATGCCTATCCCGGTCCCCGAAGGGCAGCGTTTTTAAATGTGGAAGAGGAAGATTAATTAGAAATTAAAAAATTAAGGAATTAAGAATTAAGAATTAAGGACC
>CAYOPD010000058.1:2853-24929 GCA_964405735.1 uncultured Saprospiraceae bacterium
TTAACCTCAACCTTAACCTCAACCTTAACCTCAACCTTAACCTCAACCTTAACCTCAACCTTAACCTTAACCTTAACCCTTGGCGCCTTTGCGACTTTGCGAGAAAAAACCCCACCACCTGCCTTGTCCCAGCTAAACAAACGCATCACGCTCTACGGCCTCACCATGATCGCTGTAGGTTCCAGTATCGGTTCCGGCATTTTTGTCACTCCCGGCACGATTGCTCATGAGATTCCAAATGCCTTGCTGATCCTGATGGTCTGGTTGCTTGGCGGTCTGGTAGGTTTGTGCGGAGCCCTGACCTTTTCGGAACTGGGAGGTTTGTTTACCCGGGCGGGCGGCGTTTATGTCTATCTCAAGAATGCTTATGGGCCTCTTGCGGGATTTTTATATGGCTGGGTGATGCTGGTAGTGATCAATACGGGGTCCCTGGCGGGCTTATGCGTGGCCTTTGCAGAATACCTGAAGTTTTTTCTTCCCGGACTTTCGCAAGGGATGAAAATGGGTATAGCGGCGGGTACCCTGATCGTTTTGACAGGGATCAATATCCTTGGGGTGCATTACAGTCAATGGTTGTCCAATGTCCTCACTACTCTTAAAGTAGGTGCCATCCTCCTCATCGTCTTGATCGGTTTATTTGCCGGAAGTGATGCAGTGATCCAACAAAATTTTTATTCCGCAACTGCAATGCCTGACCATTTATTCACCGCCCTTTTCAGTGGCATGATCGGGGTATTTTTTTCAGTCGGAGGCTGGCACCACGCCACCTATGTCGCCGGCGAGGTGATCAACCCAGGGAAAAACGTCGCCCGGGCCATGATCCTCGGTACCGGCATCATCACGCTGGCCTATGTGACCATCAACCTGGCTTACCTGAGATTGCTTCCCGTGGAAGTGATGGCGGGCAGCCAGACCGCTGCCAGTGATGCCGTGTCCACGGTGTTTCCCTGGGCAGGCCGCCTTGTAGCCATCGGCATAGCGCTGTCCATCTTTGGCACCATCAGCATATACACCATGAGTGCCCCAAGGATCTATTACGCGATGGCGGAAGACGGATTGTTTTTTAAATCGATGGCCAGGGTGCACCCTCTTTGGCGGACCCCGGTTGCTGCTATGATGATTCAGGCATTCTGGGCCCTGTGCATCCTGTTTTTTTTCCAGGCCTACTTTGACAAGATCATCACCTTCGTCACCTTTATGGACGCCCTGTTTTTCGCCCTTGCCGCAGCTTCAGTATTTGTTTTCAGGCGGATATTAAAGCATGAGCCCAGGCCTTACCGGGTATGGGGCTATCCGGTCATACCCCTGGTTTTTATAGGCTTGTATTCCGTCTTTGCCATCAATATCTTTTTTCAAAAACCGCAGCAGGCTTTGCCCGGACTGATTTTAATGTCAGCGGGGATTGGGGTTTATTATTGGTTTAGTAAAACAAAAAAGGCAGAAAAAAATGGCAGCCCCAATATATGATGTTCAAATCTTCAAGTCACTTGCAAACTAGCCAACTAGCCAACTAGCCAACTGACAAACCATCCTAAAAACTCGACGTAATCAACAAATTTATATCCGTAAACTTCATGTTAAATCTCCGGCTCAGGTACTCGTTGGTCAGGTGGCCTTTGTAGGTATACACCCCATGCCGGAGACCCGGATTGGCAAACAACATTTCATCGATATTGCGAACTTCCGAAGTGGATAGAAGCAGTGGTGCGATAATATTGCTGATGGCTGAGGATGCCGTACGTGGCACCTTGGAAGCGATATTGGGCACTCCATAGTGGATCACTCCGTGTTTGATGCGGGTCGGATGTTCGTGGGTGGTGATCTCCGAGGTTTCAAAACAACCACCCTGGTCGATGCTCACGTCCACGATCACCGAGCCCAGTTTCATGCGCATTACCATATCCTCGGTCACCACCATGGGGGCACGACCCGTTTTGGAATGGATGGCGCCGATCACCACATCGGCGCTGCGCAACTGGTATTCCAGGTATTTGGGATTGAGGACGGAGGTATGGAGCGGCACGCCAACACTATTTTGAAGCCGCATCAGTTTGTAAATATTATTGTCAAAAACGCGTACGGATGCACCCAGCCCCAATGCTGCTTTGGTGGCGAATTCACCTACCACCCCGGCGCCGAGGATGAGTACTTTGGCCGGGGGTATGCCGGCAATACCTCCAAGCAGGACTCCCCGCCCATGACTGGTGACCGACAACAATTCCGCCGCGGTCAGTATGGCGCTGAGCCCGGCAATTTCACTCAGAATGCGAACGATGGGGAAACTGTCGTGTTTGTCCTTAAGGTATTCCATAGCCACGGCGGTGATTCTCCGGGTGCGCAGGGCCTGGATGTATTCTTCGGTCAACAGGGGCATGTGGAGGGGGGAAATAAGCATCTGGTCCCCTGGCATCATATTGATTTCTTCAATACCGGGTGGGGCCACCTTCAGGATGATGCTGGCTTTCAGGATTTCTTTTTTGTCTTCGCTCACCTGGGCGCCGGCTTCGGAGTACTCCTCATCCGTATAAAACGAACGTTTTCCCGCACCTCTTTCAATGATCACCCGGTGCCCGTTGGACACCAGCATCATCACGGAATTGGGAGTGAGAGCCACCCGGTTTTCCAGGACCTGTTCCTCTTTGGTGATGCCAATGAACAACTTGTCTTCCTGGCTTTCATATTCCATAAGTTTTTCCTGGGGGGAGAGGATTTCCTGCTTCAAGGCCTCGCGGGCCAGTTGTTTGCTCAGCTCGTTGATCATCAATAGTGCGAAGTTAACACGCTAAGTTAATCATTCGGGGGGAAGAAGGGGTTGTGCACCTATTAACTCACAAGGAGTTCTTTTTTTGGGTCGCTCGGAGCACACGGGGTGCATGGAGCAGATTTTTAAAAACAAATGGTGGAAGGTTAGGCTGTTTTTCCTTTCATCAGAATGCTAACTCCGTGCTCTCCGCGCGTTCAGCGAGCGATGCCTGCTAATGGTTCCAATGTTTGGGAAGAGCATGGCTTCGACCTTGTAATTTATCTATAGGGGAGTATAAGATCCAAAATTCGGTAACCTCCAGGAAGGTAATGGTGAAGGTACTCCGACTTTTTGGCCGGCCCTATTAAAAGAAAAACGGAGCCCATCGCTGGACTCCGTCTCCTTTCGATTCAATTTAATTATTGATTCTTATTCTCTGATTTCTTTATGGGAACGGGTTCTTTCGGTGCTTCCTTTTTTTCGGTGCTGCCCGGAACGATTTGGGGTTTTCCAGTCGGCGTGCCTTTTACCTGGCTTGGTGTGGTTTGTGGTTTTTGTCCTGCAGCCGGGTTATTTGCAGCGTTTCTGTTTTGTCCTGGGTTTTGTCCGCGGGTACCCTGGGTTTGCGGTTGTTCGGCACCTCCACCACCCATACCACCCTGGTCATTGCCTCCGCCATCGTTCTTAATGTCATCGTTATTGATTGATTTTCTCCTCCGCTCCTCAAATGTCATCTTGCCGATCCGGTAATTGACTCCGATCCGGATCCCCGCGTTGTAAAAACTGTTGGTGCTGGATTGGGTAAGCAAGGTTGTCTCGGACCTCGAATTTACTTTAAAGGGGAAGTTGAGAAAGTTTTCAGCGGCAATATTCAAATTACCTTTGCCGTTCTTAAATTCTTTCCTCAGGCCCAGGTTGTAGAAAGCAAAACTTCCTGAATAACCCTGGAGGTTGACCTGGCGTCCACGGGCGCCACCGCCTCCCTGGATGCCCCAGCCATTGTTGAATTTGTAATTCGTAAACATTCTACCGCCCAGGACCCAGCCGTTGTTGGAGGCATTATAGGCCGGATCGGGATTGTTATTGGTCAGGTTGACATTATAGACATCGAAGCCACCATTGACAGTCCAGTTTTTCACCAGGGTCACATTGCCAAATACGTTGAATCCGACCGTATTTTCCCTGCCAATGTTCTGGTAAGTCGTACGGATCGCGGAAACATATCCCGGCTCAGCGGGGTTGGGATTGAGCACCGAGGTAGTATCCCGCAGGCTGGTGATGGCGTTGCCCGTATGACGATAGAAGGTAGCGGCGGTCAGGTAGACTCCCTTCATATTGATGCTGGCAGTGACTTCATAATTGTCAGTGAGTTCCGGATCGAGGTAGGGATTACCCACGGAGATATTGGTGATGTTGGCCAGGTTGACGTTCGGATTGAGGAACTGGATCCCGGGCCGCTGGATCCGGCGGTTGTAACCGGCTTTCAGGGTCAGGGTTTTCGAAATGTTTTTGGACACATTGGCGCTTGGAATCAGGTTCCAGTATGAGGGTATAGCCGCCGTTTCGCCATTGTTTTCCTGGAAACGTGCATTAATATCGGTGAATTCAAGTCTGCTCCCGATTTTAAAGGTGAATTTGTTGCGTGTACTCAGGGTGTAGGAAAGGAAACCAGCCCCTACCGTCTGATCATAATTCAACTCATTGGAGGGTCTGTTTTCATCCAGGTAGTATGGGCTGTTGGGCCCGTCGCTGTAAAAATACTGGTAATCGCTGTTGACCAGGCGGAAGATCCCTTTGCCGCCAAATTCAATCATCTGACGTTCACCGAGGGGGGCCTGGTATTCGGCCTGTATGGTTTTTTCTTCATTGTAACTCACGTTATCGTTCTTCTGACGCGCGGTGATGGTTTCAAAATCGACATTGTTGAGCAGGTCAGCTTCAAAATCGTTGGTCCGGTTGTTTCTTGAATAAAGTCCCAGGAAACTGAATTCTTCCTGGGGCCGGACGGAGTGGGTGAACGCTAAATTGAGATCGTAAGAAAAACTAAGGTCCTTGCTGTCCACATTCCTTCCGCTCAATAAAGGTATGGTCGATCCGGGCAGGAGGGTACTGGTGATCAGATTGTCCTGCTGGCTGAGTCCGCTCCGGGTGCCAAATCGCAAACCGGCGGAAAGGTTGGATTTTTTAGTCATGTCCCAGTCCCATCCCAGGTTGTAGTTGCCGTGCAGCATGTTGGTAATCGTTTCTGCGCTCTGGGTGCTGGTTTGAAGTCCGAGGCTGGTCAGGGTGGTCTGTGTATTTTCAAAGGCGCCTTTTACGTTATATTGGGCGCGGCCATGTCCCCGGAGGCTGAAGCCCATATTACCCCTGCGGTAATTTCCATTGAGGCCTAGCATGGAACCCCGGTTGCCGGCTGAAAGATCGATGCCCAGGGTCATACCCTGAAGAGTGTTTTTCTTGGTGATGATATTGATGATGCCCACGGAGCCTTCGGATTCATACCGGGCGGAAGGGCTTGTAATCACTTCGATGGACTTGATCATGTCTGCCGGGATCTGTTTCAGGGCATCGGCTACGCTGCCAGCCATAATGCTGGAGGGTTTGTTGTTGATCAATACGCGGACATTACTGCTTCCGCGGAGGCTCACGTTGCCATCAAGGTCTACGGTCAGCAGGGGTACATTGCGCATCACGTCCGAAGCGTCCCCGCCTTTGGAAGAAAGGTCTTTTTCAGCATTGTAAACCAGCCTGTCCACTTTTTCTTCAATGATCTCGGTGGTCCCTTCCACGGTAACGGTATTCAGAACCAGTGCTTCCGGTGAAAGATATACTTTGCCCAGTTTTATTTTGGATCCTTTGGTGATGGTGATCGGGGCGCTTCTTTTGGTCTCGTATCCAAGAAACCCGTACTCCAGGACATATAGGCCGTCAGCAATGTGCTTCAGTTCAAATTCGCCGTTTTCGTCGGTGACCGTCCCGTCCACGGTGGCTTCCGTCTGTTTATTAATCAGGGCAATGGTGGCAAATTCAACCGCTTTTTTGGTAATGCTGTCCAACAGAGTACCCTGTATGAGGCCATCCCCTTTCACCAGGTTGGGGTTATTGCCATCCGGTATGCCGGTATTTTGTGCTTTGAGAATGGGGCTGAAGCTTGCAGCCACAAGAATCAGAATTAACAAAGCTTTAAATTTTCGCATGATTTTATGATTGTGGATCAAAGGTAGTTGCCAACCTGGCAGCCTGTCAAATGCCAATCGACCATCCGGGGACTTTATTCGTCTGTTCCTTCTTCATGACCCCGCGACCGTCCCATCTATTAAAAATATGCGGCGGTCGAAAAATGATACTATATTATCTTGTAAATGACCGGGGTTAACAGGAATGCATTTCTTATGGGGTATTTTTGTATGTACAAACATGGTTCAGACCTTCCTGCAGAAACACCGCATGCTTACGCTGCACAGCTTATTTTGGGGCAGTTATTTTTTATTGTTTTTTTACCAGATCAGCGGTACCCGGGGAGGTGACCAGCCAAGGGCTTTTTCCGATGTTTTTATCAATGCAGTGACCCATACGCTCTTCCTGATGAGTGTGGCCTATTCCAATTATTTCTTTTTTCTTCCCCGGTTTTTGAAGAATAAAAACGGATTGCGATATGTGCTGGAATTCCTGGGTACTACGTTGCTGATTCTGATCGTCTATGTTGTGATTAAGCGTTGGATTGCGGATGGTTACACGCACCAGGCCCATTTTTGGTACAGCAGCCGGTTCCCCATCAGTTCATTCGTCACCTCCGTGCTGACCGCGAGTTTTGTGGCCCTCCTCCGGTTCTTTACCGAATGGAAGGACCTGGAGGAACAACGCAAGGAACTCCAAAATGAAAAACTATCGGCCGAGCTCAAGTTTTTGCGTAGCCAGGTCAACCCGCATTTTTTGTTCAATACCCTCAATAATCTTTATTCCCTGGCCTACAGCAAATCCCCGCAAACCACCGAAGTCATTTCCAGGCTTTCCCAGATGATGCGGTACATGGTCTACGATTCCAATCACGACCAGGTAGCCCTGGAGCGGGAGGTGGATTATATGCAGAACTACATCAGCCTGGAAAAACTCAGGCTCAACGACCAGGTTCCCATCCGGTTTGATATAGAAGGAGACCTTGGCCAGAAAAAGATTGCCCCCCTGCTTCTGATTCCGTTCCTGGAAAACGCCTTTAAACACGGCGTATCCAACAGCAATCCGGACAGCTGGGTGAAAGCCAATCTGCATGTAAATGCAGGCCACCTGACTTTCGAAGTTGCCAACAGCATATCCAGCCAAGCCGGTACTGCCGGCTCAGCCCAATCCGGGATCGGATTGGAAAATGTGAGAAAAAGGCTGGAACTGAATTACCCCGACCGCCACAAACTAAAAATATCCCAGGATAATAAACAGTTTAATGCTAAATTGGATATACAATTGGGTTAAATGATCCGTACGATTGTCATTGAGGACGAACCACTTGCCAGGAACCTGCTCACCCAATACATCGAAAAAGTATCCTACCTCGAGTTGGTGCAGACTTTTTCGGATCCCCTTAAAGGCCTTGAATATGTCAACAATCATGAGGTTGACCTGATGTTCCTGGATATCCAGATGCCCAACCTTTCCGGTATAGGCCTGCTTCGCATCATTCAAAAAAAGCCGGAAGTGATCCTGACCACCGCATACTCCGACTACGCCCTGGATGGATACGACCTGAATGTCGCGGACTACCTTCTTAAACCCATCACCTTTGAACGCTTTCTCCAGGCGGTTGAAAAAGTAAAACAACGGAGGGAGGGCGCCCGGCTGAATTCAGAACAGCCCAAAAACGCAGGCCCGCCACCCGAAGACGATTTTATGTTTATCAAGGATGGTACAAAACTGATCCGTGTAAACATCAACAACATCATGTACATCGAAGGCCTCAAGGATTATGTGACCATCTATACCCCGGAGCAGAAAATTGTTTCCCTTCAGCGGATGAAAAACCTGGAAACCCAGTTGCCCAAATCCCAGTTTATCCGTGTCCACCATTCCTATATTCTTTCACTGAAATGGATCAACGCGATCCATAAAGACTTTGTGGAAATCAACAAGGTTCAGATCCCCATCGGTGAAACCTACCGTAAAGCATTCCGGGAATTCATCGATAGCCAGAAATTTCTGGGTGACTAACTGGCATAGTTTTTGACTGGATACAGGGCTATGAAGTCTGGGGTTTTTGCTGTTTTGATATGGATGTTGTGTTCAGCGCTTACCGGTCCGGAAGACTCCAGAAAGGTGGAGTGGTTCTATATTGAACGATTTGCCCCGCTCGCCGTGGAGGAAATGCACCGGGTGGGCATACCGGCTTCGATCAAGCTGGCCCAGGCCGTGATTGAATCCAATTCAGGCAGAAGCGCCCTGGCCATCAACAGCAATAACCATTTTGGAATCAAATGCAAATCCTGGTGGAAAGGCCAGAGTTATTACCACAAAGACGATGATCTGGATGCCCGTGGAAGGCTGATGGAATCCTGTTTCAGGGCTTATACCGACATCGAATCCTCTTTCAGGGACCATTCCGATTTTTTAAAAACGTCTCCCAATTATATTCCACTCTTCAAACTGGACCCTTCGGATTACAAGGCCTGGGCTGCGGGGCTCAAGTCCTGCGGTTATGCAACGGATAAGTCCTATGCCGACAAACTGATCCAAACCATTGAATCGTTTCGATTGTACCGGTACGATACCTATAAGGCTTCCATTTATGACCTTCCTGCGGATAAAGGTATGTCCCCTTCCACAGGCGTGAAAGAAACTACGGTGGACTGATCAGGATTCGGCTTCTTTTTCTTCCGATAATTTCTGATGTTTATTGAGGGGATTGGCACGGTCCTCCTGGTATTTTTTTCGTTGACGTGCAATATCGATGGCGCCGAAAAGGGCTTCCCGGAAGGAAGTGGTATCTGCAATGTTCTGGCCGGCAATATCAAAGGCGGTCCCGTGATCCGGCGACGTCCTGACTACGGGCAGGCCGGCTGTGAAGTTCACTCCTTTTTCAAATTCAAAAGACTTAAACGGGATCAGGCCCTGATCGTGATACATGGCCAGGATGCCGTCGAATTTTTTAAACTGGCCGGATCCGAAAAAACCATCCGAAGAAAAAGGTCCGAACAGGGAAAAACCGCTATTTCTGAGATCCTGGATTACAGGAGCTATTATTTTTACTTCTTCATCTCCAATGACCCCATCGTCCCCTGCGTGGGGGTTCAGGCCCAGCACCGCGATCAAGGGGCGGTCAATGCCAAAGTCTTTTTGCAGGGTCTGATGGAAAATCCGGATGCTGTCCTTTATTTTGCCGGGGGTGACCTTTGCAGGTACATCCCGGAGCGGAATGTGTGTGGACAATAAACCCACCCGCATCTGCTGGCCGATCATCATCATCAGGTATTCATGGGTATGGAGTTGCTCGGCCAGGTAATCGGTGTGACCGGCATGGGCGAAACCCGCCAGTTGCATGGATTTTTTATGGATGGGGGCGGTAACCAATCCGTCAATCCACCCACTGCGGATATCCGCAATCGCCTGGTCAATCGCCATCAGGGCATATTTCCCGCCGGCTTCGGATACTCTGCCCAGCGTGATGGTTACGTTTTCCTGCCAGCAGTTGACCACATATACTTTTCCCGGGGCCAGTTTTTCATTGCTCCGGGCCTGGTAAAACATAAACTCATCTCCTTTTACCACGTTTTTAAAATAGGAAAGGACTTTGCCGGAACCGTACACGACCGGGATACAATAGTCCAGGATCTTGGATTGGCGCAGGGTCTTGATGATGATCTCGGGGCCAATTCCGTTAAAATCACCCATCGTGATGGCTATCTTGATCAGGTTTGATCCGTTACTCCCCATTTTTATTAAAAGCTAATTTGGGTCGAAGATAATATAAATCAGGGGGTTTGGTCAGAGTTAGAAATGGTATCATTGCAGCATGATACGGGCAAAGAAGTCCTTTGGCCAGCATTTTCTAACCAATGAATCCATAGCCCGGTCCATCGCGGAAGCCCTGGTCCGTTTTGAACCAATCGGCCAACTCCTGGAAATCGGTCCCGGCCGCGGCATGCTCAGTAAATACCTGGTGGAAAAATACCCCGGCTGCACCCTGGTGGATGCAGACCAGGATATGATCAGGTTGTTGTCGGCGGACCCGCGATATTCTTTGTGCCGGCTGATCCAGGCGGATTTCCTAAAGCTGGACCTGGCTGCCCTGTTTAAAGGCGCACCCTTCGTGATCATCGGCAATTTCCCATACAATATTTCCTCCCAGATCGTCATTAAAATGATTGACAACCGCGACCTGGTCACCGGAATGGTCGGCATGTTTCAGAAAGAAATGGCCCAGCGGATTGCACACCATCCCGGAAGCCGGGAATACGGCGTGATCAGCGTACTCACCCAGGCTTATTATGACGTTGAATACCTGTTTGCCGTAAACGAGGGGAATTTTAGTCCTCCTCCCAAAGTTAAATCAGCCGTGCTGCGGTTTACACGCAAACCGGTATTTCATCTGGATTGTGACGAGAACCGGTTCAGAACGGTAGTCAAATCCTGCTTCCTGCAAAAAAGAAAAATGATCCGGAACTCCCTAAAATCCCAGATGTCTGCTGAAATCCTGGCCGACCCATTTTTTGACCAGCGCCCGGAGCAGTTATCGGTACAGGACTATGTCGGGATCGTAAAAAAACTGGAGTCTATTTCGCCGGGCGGATAAGCCATTTACGAACCCATTCAGCGGAAATATTGTAAAGGAAATGCACAAAGAATGGCAGGGCCAGGCTCCCGCTGATATAATACAGATATTGAAATCCCAATGCGAATACAAAGGTCACCGGAATCGCCAGCCAGCCCTGGGTATAGTGTGAAAAGGAAAAACTGACCGCGCTGAGCAGGACGGCCAGGATAAAAGCCATTCCATTCTGGGCAAGAAGGTGAGTGAGCACCCCTCTGTAGATGTATTCTTCAGCCCAGGCAGCAGTAAAGCATAAAAAGATCCAGAGCAGGTATTCTTTCCTGGTTTCCGGCAGCATCTGGGCGCTTTTATCTTCTTCTTTGTCTTTCGACATCCGGTAATTGAGGAAATTAACCAGTAAACCGGCCAGGTAGATCCCCCCCGCTACTGCGATGGAGGGCCCGGTGACCGCACTATACCAAATGAGGTCCAAGGATTCCCTCCATTCGACCAGGGCACCCAGGCCCCCGATGGCGGTAAGCATGATGATGGATTGAAGATACAAGGCCTGCCGGGGTGGCATTTCTTCTGATTCTTCGAGGGTGGACCGGGATTGAAAACTGAGTACGGGGAGTACAATCAACTGGAGGCCAATGAACAATAAAGAAAATATCGACACCAGTCAAAAATACCTCAAAATATGCAATCTTTACACGCCAAGTATGATTGTGACCATTACGCTGAACCCGTCTATAGATATCTCCGTGGTCGTGCCCCAACTGATTCCTACAGAGAAACTGCGATGTGAAAGTTATGAAAAAGAAGTAGGGGGAGGAGGCATCAATGTCGCCAAAGGATTGCACCGATTGGGCATGAGGACCAAAGCCCTGTTTTTCTCAGGGGGACACAACGGAAAGTTCATCGAATCCCGGCTAAAGGAAGAGGGAATTTTTATCAAACCCATCCACCTCCGCACAGAAACCAGGGAAAACATCACCGTGACCGACCTCAAGGATGGAAAAGAATTCCGGCTGGTCAACAAAGGCGCCGGGATCAAAAAAACACATGAACTTCATTTGCTTACGGAGCTCAATAAATTAAGACCCAAGCCCGGCCACCTGGTTCTGAGCGGAAGCCATCCTCCGGGACTTTCGGATCAATTTGTAGGAAAACTGGCGGCCTGGTGTATCCGGAATAATTGCAAACTGGTGCTGGATCTCCCGGGAGATTCACTGGCCAAATGTTTTGGTTACCGCCCTTTTCTCATTAAACCGAGCCTCAAGGAAGTAGGGCAGGTGATCGGAAATCCGGAGCTGACCAAAACCCAATCGATTCAGATAGCTAAAGAATGGATATCGAAAGGCTTCGCTGAAAATATTGTGATCTCCATGGGAGCGGAAGGAGCGGTCATTTGCAACGGGATTGAAACCTACCGGGTCAAACCACCTCCCGTCGTTACCATGAGTACGGTCGGCGCCGGGGACAGCATGGTAGCCGGTGTCTTGTACAAATTAGCGCAACAGGCCGACTTGCTCGATGCCCTGAGGATGGGCATAGCCTGCGGTACTGCTGCTACCCTGCATAAGGGCACAAAATTGTTTGATCCCAGGCAGGCTGCCAAACTGTATCAGCAACTGAAAACCATGCGCCCGATCAATAATCACGGATAGGGCTTTTGATCCATATCATGGCTAATTATTTTCCTATAAAATGAAAGTGACAAAAGCTGAAATAAAACATCTCCTTGGTTTACCGGTGATCGTTGCCGCTCTGGGTTATTTTGTAGACATCTACGATCTGTTGCTGTTTGGCATTGTGAGGATCCCCAGCCTTAAATCGCTGGGTTTATCGGAAAACGAGATCTCCCTGGTCGGCACTTCTATTCTCAACTGGCAGATGACCGGCCTCCTGGTCGGGGGCGTGATCTGGGGCGTGCTCGGTGATAAAAAAGGCAGGCTTTCTGTCCTGTTCGGTTCCATCATCACTTACTCCCTGGCCAATATTGCCTGCGGATTCGTTCAGGACGGGGAGACCTACAAAATCCTTCGGTTCATTGCTGGGGTCGGACTCGCCGGAGAACTTGGTGCGGGGATCACCCTGGTGTCAGAATCCATACCAAAACATATAAGGGCGCTGGGCACCAGCCTGGTGGCTGGTGTCGGGCTGATGGGGGCGGTGGTTGGTTATTTTACAGTTGAATGGTTTGACTGGCGCACGGCTTATTTTGTAGGCGGTGGTATGGGACTGGCCCTTCTCTTTTTGCGCATCGGGGTGTTTGAATCCAGTTTTTATAAAAATATCAAAACAGCCTCCCATATACAAAAGGGCAATTTTTTTGCGCTCTTTACCAAAAAAAACAGGCTCATCACTTACCTCAAATGCATTGGCATTGGGCTTCCGAGCTGGTATGTCATCGGGGTATTGCTCACCTTCAGCAATGAATACGGGGTTGCACTGGGTATCGAGGAACCGGTGAGGCCAGGTCTGTCCATCATGTGGGGTTATATCGGCTTGTCGGTGGGCGATTTGAGCAGTGGCCTGATCAGCCATTATCTGAAATCCCGCAAAAAAGCGGTCTTGTATTTCACCCTCTTTACTCTGGCCATGGTCCTGGTCTATCTTTCCGGATGGATCCGTTCAGCACCAGGCATGTATGCGCTCTCGGCCCTGCTCGGTCTCGGCATCGGTTTCTGGGCCATGTTTGTCACCATAGGCGCTGAACAATTTGGCACCAATTTGCGGGCAACTGCGGCCACTACCGTACCCAATATGGTGAGGGGCACCACGGTGCTGATGACTTCCATGTTTGTCTTGCTCAAACAGGCGGGCTGGTCGGTATTTGCCGCCGCGGCCGGTGTTGGTTTGATCGTTTTTACCATTGCCATCTATTCCACCCTGACCATCCCCGAAACCCATGGCAAGGACCTGGATTACCTGGAAGTATAACCTTTGGTCCAAATCACCCGGATTGGGGGGTGTGGGGGTTAAGGGAAATCCCTTTAATTTTGCCTTTTAAAGCCTAAAAAAATTTCTTCAAATTAAAATTGCATTTATGAAACAAAGAACCCCGCTGGTGGTCCTTCTTCTGGTCTTTTTTGTGACGCTCAATGCCCAACCCATGCCAAAACCGGTGACTGTGGTCGAAGGGCTGAAAGAATACGAACTTGAAAACGGCCTCCGGGTCCTTTTAATCCCCGATGCCGCACAGACCAACCTCGTGGTCAACATCATTTACAAGGTGGGGTCCCGGCATGAAGGATATGGAGAAACCGGCATGGCCCATCTGCTCGAACACATGCTGTTTAAACAATGCGAAAAATTTACCGATATCAAAAAAGCGATTGCCGATAAAGGGGCTTTTGCCAATGGGACCACCTGGTACGACAGGACCAATTATTATGAAATTCTCTCGGCCTCGGATGATAACCTGCGCTGGGCAATCGATATGGAAGCCGACCGGATGGTCAATTCCAAAATTCTGGAGGAAGAACTCAGAAAAGAATTCAGTGTAGTGCGCAATGAATTTGAAATCGGGGAAAACAACCAGAGCGGGGTCCTGAATGAAAGGATCCTGTCGACCATGTTCCTCTGGCATAATTATGGAAATTCCACCATTGGCAGCAAGGAAGACATCGAACGGGTAAAGGCAGACAATCTCCGCGCTTTTTATAAAAAGTATTATCAGCCGGACAATGCCGTGTTGATCATTGGAGGCAAATTTGATGAACAGAAAGCCCTGCAATATGTGCAGGAATATTTCGGGGCGATTCCCCGTCCCTCCAGGGTATTGCAACCTACATACACAGTGGAGCCCCCGCAGGATGGAGAGCGCCTGGTGAGCCTGCGCCGCACCGGGGATATCCAGTACATCGGCATGGGTTACCACACGCCTTCCGTCGCAGATAAGGAATATGCTGCCAACGATGCGCTCATCGAGATCCTGACCAACAACCCTTCTGGCATTTTGTACAAAAAACTGGTGGATGGCAAATGGGCTACCAAAGTGTCGGGCTATTCACAAACGCTTTTTGATCCGGGATTCACTTATTTTGAAGTGGAAGTGCCCAAAGACAAAAACCTGGAAGATGCCAAGAAGGTGCTGGTGGAAACCATCGACGCCGTCGGCAACCTGGAAATCAGCGAAGAAGACGTCATCCGGGCTAGAAACGCCATCCTGAAAAATATCGAACAAACCGCTTCCAGCACCCTTAACCTGACCATCGCCCTCACGGAATTTGTAGGTGCGGGAGATTGGCGCCTGTGGTATTTATATCGCGACCGCATTGAAAACCTGAAGGTCGATGAGGTAAAAGCTGCAGCCCGGAAATATTATAAACCCTCCAATCGCACCCTGGGCGTATTCATTCCCGAATCCGCTCCGGACCGGGTAGTGGTCGCGGAGACTCCGGATATCCAAAAAATGCTGGAGGGTTACACCGGAAAAGTGGCTGCAGAACAAAAAGCTGAGTTTGAAAGCTCCATCGCCAATATCAAACAGAACACCGAATATGGCACCCTGCCCAACGGAGGCAAATATGCCCTTTTGCTCAAACCGACCAAAGGCGATAAAATCAATGGAAGCATCAGTCTGAAATGGGGCACCGAAACCAGCCTGATGAACAAATCCATGATCGCTTCCCTCACCGCCCGGATGCTTAAAACCGGTACCTCCACCAAATCAAAAAAGGTGATCAACGATGAACTGGACAGGCTTAAGACCAATCTCACGTTTAATGGCAGCCCGGACGAGCTGGTGATCAACATCAATTCTGACAAAAAAAACCTGCCCGAAGTCCTCAGCCTCCTGAACGATATCCTCAAAAATCCCGCTTTTGATTCCACTGAATTTGAAAAGCTGATTCTCGATACCCGCGCCAACCTCGAATCCAATAAAAACGATCCCCAGACCGTAGCCACAGAAAAATTAAGCAAGCTGACTTCCGGATATGCAAAAGGCCACCCGAATTATTTCGCCGATTCTGAGGAACAACTTCAGGAACTGCCCAAGGTGAAGCTCGCCGATCTGAAGAATTATTACCGCAATTTTTATGGCGCCAACAACGCCTATTACTCCTTTGTGGGCGAATTGGATAAAACGGTGATTAAAAACAGGCTAATGGAAGATTATGGAAAGTGGAACAGCATCAGCCCCTATGCAGAAGTCAAACCACAGTTTTTTGAAACTAAGGAAACCAAACTAAACGTCAACACCCCGGATAAAACCAATGCCATGTTGCTGGCCAACCTCAACATAAATATCAGTCAGCAACATCCGGATTACCCTGCTGCATTTATGGCCAATGAATTGCTCGGTGGCGGCGCATTCCTGTCTTCACGGATCCCGCAACGCCTGCGTGAAAACGAAGGTATGAGTTACGGCGCTGGAAGTTTTTTGCAGACCGAATACAAATACGATGTGGGCAACTGGGGCATATATGCTTTTTTTAATCCGCTTTACCAAAACCGGCTCGACAGCGCCCTGAATGAAGAAATCGATAAAGCCCTGATGAAAGGATTTACCCCGGAAGAGCTAGCCAGTTCAATCCAGAGCGAACTCAATCAAAGGCAGACCCTGCTCGGCTCCAATCCCAACCTCACCGGCATGCTCAAGAGTTATATGATGAATGGCCGTGACCTGAATGATTTCACCGCCTTTGAAAACAAAATCAAAGCGCTCAAACCCGAAGCCGTCAACAACGCCCTGAAAAAATACTTCAACAAATCCAAACTGGTGAAGGTATATGCCGGGGACTTTGAGAAAAATAAGGTCGAGGTGGAGATTAAGAAATCCTGAGGAGGAAGATGGGAGTTGGAAGCAGGGAAAGAAATATAGAGCCGGAGTTCACTGAGTTTTGGGAATATCCGGGTACTGACTAAAATCGGTTCGATCTATGACTTCTTGTTTTTAAAATAATCAAGGATCATGGCTCCGAAAAGTATGGCATATTCCATGGCCGTGCAGGCATATTTCCACCCAAGGCCTAGGTCCGGGTCATACCAGGAATAGGACAAAAAGATGGCTCCCGACCAGGCCAAGGGGAAAAGATATCCCGAAAGCAGGCCCAATGGGACCAGAGGCAATGCATACCAGGGGTGTACGGTGGTGCTGAGCAGGAGGTATCCGGTCCATACCAGGAGGCTGGATTTTAAGAGGCTTTGGAAATGATTTTGTTTCTGAATGAGCACGCTAAAGCCGGTGAATGCAATAAAAATCACCGGGATCACTTTGCCGATGAAGAAGATATTGTTGTGGCCATGCCTCCTGAATTCAATGGCTTTCCATATTTCATAAATGCTGCCATTGAATTCAAATTTTTGAAAGTACAATTTCACGGAAGAAAGGAAATGATCTCCATAAGGCCAGAGCGGCAACATAAAAACCAGAAAAACCATTGCAGCCAGAAAGGAATAAGGGATGGCTTTTCTCAGGCCGAGGTGACGGGCAAACAAAGGCAATAGGGCGATTGGAAACAGTTTGATCCCAGCTGCCAACGCGAGGGCGGAAGCGGATAAAGCCGTTCTGTGGTTCCGGAGAAGATAAAATGAAAGGATCAGCGCGGGTATCATCAGGCCTTCTGGATGGCCGTTCCCCGCGATCTCGATCAGGAACAGGGGATTCCACATGTACCAGAAGGCCAATCCTGAATTTAAAGAAGGAAGTTTCCCGAGATACCGGAGAACCCATTGGTCCGCCAGGAGCAGTATGGATTTCCACAAGATGGAAAAAAGGAATACGGATTTGAAACTGGCCAGGGCGCACAGGCCAAACAAGGCCTGCAGCATGGGGGGATAGACGCTATAATACCCGGAAGAGTTCAGATGTTCATATATGGATTCCTGGAAAGGCTGCAGTTGTCCGGTCAGTTGATCCGGCCGAAAGGCATAAGGGTGGTAACCTTGAATCAGAAGAAGTCCATCCCAAAAAAACCGGTAAAGATCATCGGATCCACGGGGGAAGGCGAACAGCAGCGCTATTTTCAGAATCAGGTTCAGTCTTTTCGAAAAGGGCTCATCCGGGAGTGATGTATTGCCTGCAAGAAGGTAAAATCCGAAGCCCGCAATGAAGAGGATAAAAGAGGCCACGAACTGTTCCTGACGGATGAAAAAAGCCTGAACAAGCACCAGCAAACTGAGTGCGCTGAGGCTATATTGGCTTTTGACCCTCATGCCCGCTCAGCTTTTAAGGCTCAAATGGTAGAGGGTAAAGAGAAAGATGCCGCTGAAACCCAGACCAAGGGCCAGGTGAAAAATAAGGAAGGCATCCTGGTGGGTTTGAACACCGTAATAAAATGCGTAAAGAAAATAGGCAGCCAAAACGCCTTCCAATGCCGTTACCCAGGAAAACCTTTGGGACAGGTATTTGTGATTTGAAATCCGGTCCCGGATATTCCGGATATTAAATTTGGGTGTTCGGATAAACGCGCTTTTTTTACCCATCCAACCCTGGATTACAGCCACACTGTTATGAAGGGAAAGCCCCATCGAAAACGTGAGGAAGAGGGGGAATAAAAAGAAAAAACGGAGAAATGAAACCAGGGGATCGCGTTTTTGCCATGCAATCATCACATTTGCCGTATAGTGGACAAGGAGGACGGAAAGGGTTCCCGCAAGTCCAAGAGCAAACAGCTTCGCGGGGATGCCAAAACGAACCAGCAGAAATGCCAGGGGGACGCTGGTAACTGCCAATGCAAACACTACCAGGAAAATGGAACTTCCCAGCAGCAACATGATGGCATGGACCTTTTGCCAAAAATCGAGTTTCGAAGCCCATATCACTGGAATCAGTTTCCGCGCAACCTCCGCACCCCCTTTCATCCATCTCGCCTGTTGCGACTTGATTCCATTCATTTCAGCGGGCAATTCGGAAGGAGAACCAATTTCCTGCAGGTAATAAATCTCCCAACCTTTTAATTGTGCACGGAAGGAAAGGTCCAGGTCTTCCGTGAGGGTATCGGTATGCCATCCCCCGGCATCTTCGATGGCCTTTTTTCTCCAGGTGCCGGCCGTGCCATTAAATTGTAAAAAATAATCCCCGGACTGCCGTCCGGATTGTTCAATGGTAAAATGCACATTCAACTGAAAAGCCTGCAACATGGTCAGCAGGGAATACCCTTCGTTGATATGGTCCCACCGGGTTTGCACCACCCCGATTTTCGGGTCCTGGAAATAGGGGATGCATTTTTTAAGAAAGTCAGGACGGGGTAAAAAATCAGCGTCAAAAATGGTGATGAATTCCCCTTTGGCTCTTGCCAGGCCTTCTTTGAGCGCACCGGCTTTGTATCCTGTCCGGTTGCTCCGGTGCAGGTGTTTGATATCGATGCCCCGGGCCAGATAATGCGTGCATTTTTTATGAATGATCTCCTGCGTTTCATCGGTGCTGTCGTCAAGCACCTGGATCTCCAGTTTTTCCCGCGGATAGTCGAGCTGGCAGATATCATCGATCAGCCTTTCTACGACATACATTTCATTGAAGACTGGCAATTGGACGGTGACCTTTGGCCATTCCGCCGGGGTGGGGGGGGTGTAGGCACGTATTTTTTTATATTTTTTCAGGTAATAATAAAGAAGCTGAAATTCCAAAAGGGCATATGCGGTAATGAAAATGAGGGCCAGCAGATAGATGGCGGCCAGTATATATGCCAGGATGATCACGCCCTCAGATCAGTTTTAGTATCGTCCAGATAATCTTGTACCCTGCTAATATAGTACCTTTTAATGTGCCGCTGACTTTGGATACCCCTATCCTGCGGCGGTATTGCACCGGTACTTCGGTGCACCGGAAACCTTGTTTGGCCGCCTTTACCTGCATCTCCACTGTCCATCCATAAGTCTTATCGGACATATTCAATTCGAGAAGCTTTTTATACCGGATGGCCCGGAATGGGCCCAGGTCGGTGAAGCGGTATCCATACAGCCAGTGGATCAGGTGCGTGGCCAGCCAGTTACCGAACCGTTGCGGCAGGGTCATAGATCCCTTTTCAGATTGCCCGAGGGCCCGTGACCCGATCACCAGGTCGAAACCATCTTTGATTAGGGGTGCCGTCAATTCAGGCAGCTGTTCCGGGAAATCACTGTGGTCCCCGTCCAGGAAAACAATGAGGTCGGGTTCGGGTTGGCTATGGCGAATGTGCTCCATCGCACGCAGGCAGGCGTAACCATAACCTTTTTTCATTTCATCCACCACCTTGGCTCCATGTGCCAGGGCCACCTCCCGGGTATGGTCGGTGGAATGGTTGTTGCAGACGATAACGTGCCGGACGGCGTCCTTTGGAATTTCCTTCAATACCCACCCGATGGATTTTTCTTCGTTAAAAGCCGGAATGATGACGTCGACGATGGCCATGATAAGGCGTAAAGGTATCAAGGCCTGTATAAAAATCCGGCCGAACCCCCTGAGGCAAATGGATTATTTTTGCGCCATGATGTTCAGAGCCCGGTTTTTTCCGGTGTTTAAAGGCCTGGTCATTACCTTCCTGGCTTTCTGGTTTCAAGGATGTTACCGGGAACGCTTTTATGAAGATGGGGATGCCCTGCTGAGGTTTTCGGTGGATACCCTCCGCTTTGATACCGTATTCACCAGGGTGGGTTCGGCCACCCGCTCTTTTAAGGTGTATAACGACCAATCCCTTCCCATAAAGGTAGCGAGCATTAAATTACAACAAGGGTCCTCATCCGTTTTCCGGCTCAATGCGGATGGTTTTGCGGCGCCCACCAAAGAATTACAGGGAATTGAAATTGGTGCCAAAGACAGCATCTACCTGTTTTTGGAAGTGACCATTCAGCCCGACCAGCCATTGTCGGTGAGCCCTTTTGTGATCCAGGACAGGGTGCTTTTCAATACCAACGGGCATGACCAGCAGGTGGTGCTCGAAGCCTGGGGCCAGAACGCCAATTATATTCCATCGCGAAATGCCCAGGGAGGCATCGCCCTCCTGACCTGTGACCTGATGGATGAAACCTGGGACGATCCTAAGCCCTATGTAATCTATGGTATCCTGGCCATAGACAGCTGCACCCTTCGCATTCCTGCAGGCGCAAAGGTCTATGTACATGGAGGACTGGTCAGGAATCCCGGAAGCATATACAACGATGGTATCCTGTATGTCCTGGACCAGGGAAAACTGCTGGTGGAAGGCACTAAAGAAAAACCGGTGATTTTCACCACAGACCGGTTGGAGCCTGAATTGAAAGAAGAGTGGGGAGCCTGGTCGGGCATTCGGTTTGGGCCCGGCAGCAGGGGCAACCGGATCAACTTTGCTGAAATACGATCCGCTTTCGTCGGGCTTTGGGCAGACAGTTCCAGCGAAGTTACAGTGAAGAGTACCAGGATCTACAACTCTGCGAGTTCAGGTATTGTAGGCGTTCATGCCAGGGTCATCGCCGAAAACTGCCTGTTCCATTCCAATGGGGGCCACGGCATTCAGTTTGCCTACGGAGGCAATTACCGTGTGGAATATTGCACCATTGCGAGCTACGATAATGACGTTGAAGCCCTTTCCATGAACAATGCCATTCTTAGGGATCCGGAAACCAGGCGTATTGAACTATATCCGCTGATAGCGACCGTCAAAAACTGCATCCTTTTTGGGTCTGGAAAGGATGAACTGGACCTGACCGACCTGACCGATCCTAAAAATCCTTTGTTTTTTCAATATACTTTTGAAAATTGTTACATCAAGGCCGAGGAATTGCTGACGGAAAAAAATTATCCTAAATTTTTTGAAAAATGCCCAAGCTGTATCCTGGCTCAATCCCGCGATACCGTCTTCCTGAATGTGGCGAAACAGGATTTCAGGCTGGACACCAATTCCATTGTCAATGGCAAAGCACGCCCCCTTGAGCACATTCCGTTTGACCTCCTGGGTGTCAGGCGGAATGCCAATACCCCCGATATCGGCTGTTTTGAACTGGTAAAATAAGGTTAAACTATTGTTATTTAAATAGTTATATAGTTTAACGATTATTAACATCACATTAAAAGAAGACAGGAAATATGGCCTATATTTTTGCCTGTCCATGAACCTCTCCTTATTGCGCCATGCATGCTGTATGATTCTCAGCCTTTATTTGTTTATAGCCTGCAATCAAAGCCGCCACGTCATATCGTCCCATGCGGATAAAGACCGGGAATATTCTCAGCTCAGGGAAAAGAAAATAGACCAGTTGCTTTCGACTGCGGAAGAACTCCACGGCAAAGCCTACCGCCTCGGCAGCGCGGGCCCCAGGGCATTTGATTGCTCAGGGCTGATCCGGTTCGTATTTGATAAAATCAACATGACTTTGCCACGAAAAGCCACCGATCAGGCCGAAACGGGTATAGCCATTCAACTGAAACTGGTCCGGGAAGGAGACCTGTTGTTCTTCGGACACCGTAGAGTACACCATGTCGCCATCGTGAGTAAGGTGAAAAGGGGAAATATTTATATTACCCATTCCACGACCAGCCGCGGGGTAGTCGAAGAGAAACTCGAAGATTCCGAATATTGGTCCTCAAAGTTGAAGGTAGCGAGAAGAGTGATCATGTAGCCATTAATCAGCGTTTCTCCTGATAGCTGATAGCTGATAGCTGATAGCTGATAGCTGATAGCTGATAGCTGA
>CAYOPD010000059.1:0-20167 GCA_964405735.1 uncultured Saprospiraceae bacterium
CGACCCTGACATTCATGGCGATCACGGCCAGAGCGGCGAATCACGCGGTGGAGGAGTTGAAGAAGAGGAATATATGATAGTTGCGATCCCCTGGGGTTATTAGCCAAACGCCACGGAAAACAAACCTGTAAAAAATTCAATTCAATCCGCTACGGATAGCTTCTACCAGGCCATCCGAGGTTTGTCCAGCGTTAGTTCATAAAACATCACCCCCCCCCCAATTTTTTTCTGCGGACGTATTTTGTCTTGGCCCGGATCGACCGGTCATCGTCAAAGGTGGCGTATAATTTTTTCGAAGGGAAATATTACCAGGGAGCTTTGGATTTTTTATCCCAATACAAGCCAAATCCCGATCTGTCGCTGAATTAGGCAGGGAATTCCCGGAAGGGCACCGAGCGGTCAAACACACCGGACTGGAAGAGGCCGTGGTCCTGATCCGGCACTTCTTTCCAAACCCGGGCATAAAAGGCCGCTCCGACAATGAGTTTACTCGCGGGCACTCCCTGGTCCAGCAGCCAGCTTACACATTTATCCGTTGACTCCTGCCCGGCTTTGTAATCGTCGGGCGGCGTATGGTGACCGGTCACCTTACTGTTGCCGTTGACCAGGTCATAGTTCATGAGGTTGATATAGTCCACCAGGGGGGCGACCTGTGCCCAGTCCACCAATTCTTCCAGGAATTTTACAAAATTATTTTTTCGGATGGATCGAAGCGGTGGCCGGGATACCCTTCAATGATTGGGTATTCCCAGTCAAGGCCTATGCCATCAGCTCCATATTCTTTCAGGAGGACCACGGTGCTTTTGGCAATAATATCTATTGCGATTACTCAGCTCTGGTCACAAAACCGGTTGAGGAAATTCAATGGCAATATTTCATCCTATACCTCTGCGCTCCTGGAGTACCCTGCGGTTTATAATCCTTACCGTCATTGGAGAATCCTGCCACCATTTTTAAATTTGGCAGCCCAGCCAGAAATTCAATTTACATAGATCTTCAGGATCTATCTACCAGCTCCGGCTTTTCCATTGTAAATTAAAGTCATGAAATCATTTCTGCCGATACTGTTTTTTCTCCCATCCATCCTCTGCGCACAAAACCAGCCGGGCCAAATCGTCATAGGCAAGATCGATAGCATGTATTCAACTATTCTGAATGAACAAAGACAGATCTGGGTTCATGTCCCGGGAACAGAAGAACAAAAAGCCATTACCGGGCAACGTTATCCGGTAGTTTATCTCCTGGATGGAGATGGCCATTTTTCTTCCGTGGTGGGAATGATCCAGCAGCTGAGTACCGTCAATGGCAATACTATAATTCCCGAAATGATCGTAGTGGGCATTCCCAATACGAACAGGGCCCGTGATCTTACCCCTTCTCATGTGGACAGCGGTCCGGGATCTCAGTCTACCGGAGGAGGAGGCAACTTCCTGAAATTCTTGGAAACGGAATTGATTCCTTACATTGACTCCGTATATCCATCCTTACCCTACCGGATCTACATCGGCCATTCTTTCGGCGGGCTCAGCGTCCTCCATGCCCTGATCCAAAATCCCGCCCTTTTTAATTCATACATAGCCATCGATCCCAGCATGTGGTGGAACAACAGATCTTTCTTAGCAGAGACTAAAAAAGCTCTGGCTGCAAAACAATTCATTGGAAAATCCCTTTTTCTGGGCATAGCAAATACTATGGAGGAAGGAATGGATACGGTAATGGTACTAAAAGACACTGCTCAGTCCACCGAACACATCCGCTCTATCCTCGACCTGGCCAAAGAAATTGAATCCAGTGGGCATAATGGATTAAAGTCAAAAAGCGTTTATTATCACCAGGACAATCATACTTCAGTCCCCCTGATCGCCGAATACGATGCGCTTCGGTTTATATTCAAGGATTTTTCACTTAAGATCAATCGACAAGATTACAAGGACAACACAGAGTCCCTTGCTGAAAAGTTTAAAAACCACTATTTAAAACTATCCCGGCAGTACGGTGTAGAATTCAAACCACCGGAAAGCAGGATCAATGGGTTGGGGCATTATCTGATGTATAATAGACAGCTTATCCAAGCCAGGGATCTGTTTAAACTAAATGTCGGTTATTACCCCGACAGTTATAAGGCCTGCGAAGCCCTGGGCGACGCACTGGATGCCCTGGGCGACACGAAACAGGCAATCGACTATTATCAGAAAGCTTTGGCATTGAAAGAAACTATAGATATCCGGCTAAAACTGGATATGCTCAACGACATGGATGTAAAAGTACTCACTAACTCCCTTCATAAATATGCCGGCAATTTTGATCTCGACGGTACTCCGGCAAGGGTATTTGTTGGAAAGGGAATACTGAAAATTTATGTTCGCAGCCAAAGGATCTTCGAACTGGTCCCGGCTAAGGGGCCGGATGAATTTACCGTGAAAGACATGGAAGGATACGTTTTCCGTTTTGAAATGGAAGAGGGTAGATCGGTTGCCCTTTATTCCATCCGGCCAGGCGGATCATTGAAAGGCGTGTTGATTAAATAAGTCCTGTCATGGCGACAAGTCCAATCTATCTGAATTCTCATTAAATTCAGGAGCATGAAATGTTTATTCAACCTTCTATTCTCCCTCCTCTATATTAATAAAATATCCCTGCGAAAACCACAAGATCCCCTTGATCCCTTTACCGGGCAATCCCGTCGAATATGACCGTCTCATCAAGAACGACTTTCCTGAATTTGCTGAATTCCACTCTTGACTTTTCCATCGATTTTATCGAAAACGGAACCAGGACCAGGGCCGGGGACCCGGATAGTCCGGCTTCATTTGTTTTAAAAATCAACGACCCCGGTTTCTATCGGTCGTTACTCTCTTACGGCAACCTCGGACTGGGTGAATCCTTTATGAAGAGAGGATTTGAATTGATTGATGGCTCCCTGGAAGGCCTGCTCGAAGGCCTGCTGGCCTGCAAACTGGACCGGAAACTCAGGGATAACCTGAAGCTGGGGCTTAAGATTTTACCCTTCCGGATACTGGGTTCGTTGCGGGGGAAACAATCCAATGTGCAGAGACATTATGACGCGGGCCTGGACCTGTTCAGTTCCTTCCTCGATTCCACCCTCACCTATTCCTGCGGATATGTGGAAAAAGAAACCGACGACCTCGAAAAATTGCAACAAAATAAATTTGGACGCATTTGCAGGAAACTTGACCTCCAGCCCGGAGAAAGGCTTCTGGATATTGGGTGTGGATTTGGTGGCATACTTTTATACGCAGCCAGCCGTTATTCGATCCAGGGCCTCGGGATCACCAACAGCGAGGATCATTATCAGACCGGGAACGACCGGATCCGGCAGGCAGGGCTTGCCCACCGGATCAGGATCGAAAAGATGGATTATACCCATGCATCGGGCAGATTCCACAAAATCGTGAGCATCGGCATGCTGGAACACGTGCCGCCGGTCGAATACGGGCTTTATTTCAAAACCGTTCACCGCCTCCTCGATGAAAACGGAAAAGGCCTGGTCCACTTTGTCGGCGCCAACGCGGCCTCCAACGACCATGATTACTTTATCCAGAAATACATCTTTCCCATGTCCCATCAGCCCCGCCTGTCCGCAATCGCGGCCACCCTGGAACGCCAGGGCCTGGCCATCCTCGATGTGGAAAACATGATCCGCCATTACGGCTATACGGCCCGTCACTGGCTTCAAAATTTCAGGAACAACCGCCCGGGCCTTAAGGCTTATTCCGATTCCTTTCTCAACATGTTTGAATATTACCTGGCCTGTTGCGTCGCCGCAGCGAAAGCCTCGGACTCGGCGCTTTACCAGGTTTTATTCATGAAAAATCATATGGGGAAGATCCCGCTCAGGAGGGTCTGACTGTATGGAGGATGACTAAAAAAAGAATGCCCATTTGCAGGGGATCGGGAAGATGAGCGCCGGCCTGGGACGATCTTAATCCGAATACGCCGGGGAACTCAGATTTGCCTAAACCACTATCTTTGAGGTCCGATGGGCCGGAAAACATTGTTTTTCATTTTTCTTCTTCTTGCCGGCCGGAATAACCCCACAGCCGCGCAATCCATCATACCCTTATATGATACCTTGTCGGCCTGCATGGATATCAGTGACCGGGTCCTGGTCTATGAAGACAAAAGCGGCCTTTTGAAACTGGAGGATATTTTGCAGAGGGACCGCCTTTTCGCAAAAAGGGATCAACCGGTTCCCAATTTTGGAGTCACCCGTTCTGCCATCTGGGCCAGGCTGGATATCCGTCCCCAGGCCGGGGAGGAATTTTATCTCGCCCTCGGGTTCCCGAATATCGATACGGTCACCTTGTATTATCCTTCCGGGGGCAGGTACCTTGCTAAAAATACCGGCTGGACCTTTCCCAACGCACAAAGGGATCTGGTAGCCCCTGACCTTGTTTTCAAACTACCCGGACAGGAGGGCGATACCCTGCGGCCTTATTACCTGGAAGCGCGCGGCCGGATTGTCATCCTGCCCATCGCGCTGGGCACCCGGACCACCATTATGGAGAGCCTGCACACCAACGCCTTGTATTACCTTTTTTATCTCGGCCTGGTCTGCATGCTGTTTTTTTATAACCTGGCTATCTTTGTCACCTCCCGCGCAAAAGAATATCTGTATTACTCCACCTGGGTTTTCTTTGCCACGCTTTATTTTATGATCTCCAAAGGGTATACCAATACCATGCTCCCGGAATCATTTAATCTGCTGTTCCGTCATGTGAATATTGTGTCCTCCCTGGGCGGTATCAGCATCCTCTTGTTTGTCCAGGCCACCCTGCGGCTGAAAGAATACATGCCCCGTGTAATAAAATGGTACACCGGCCTGTTGGCCCTCTATGTGGTCATCATAGTTGCTTCCCTCTTGCATCAATTTCAACTGGCATCCAACCTTTCCCAACTGGTCCTGATGCTGACCGTGATCCTGGGGCTATGGTCGGGGATCGTGATGTACCGGAGGGGCCATTCCTTTGCCAGGTATTATATGTATGGTTTTGTGGTGACGCTGATATCAATGACCATATACATTCTGATCTTCCAGCAGGTTTTTCCGTTTAACATTTTTACCAACAATACCATCGTGGTGGGCAGCGGGATTGAAATGGTTTTGTTTTCCTTCGGCCTGGGGGCTAAAATAAAAGCCATCAACGATGAAAAGCAGGCAGCCCAGGAGCTGGCCATCTCCGCCCTCAGGGACAAGGAACAATTGATCCAGGAACAAAATACACTACTTGAAACGAAGGTGGAAGAGCGCACCCAGGAACTCAAACTGGAGAAGAAAAAATCCGATGACTTGCTCCTGAATATCCTGCCTGAAGAAGTAGCTACTGAATTAAAAGAAATCGGGAAAAGCGAAGCTAAAAACTACAGCGAAGTCAGCGTCCTGTTTACCGATTTTGTCAATTTTACCGGAATCAGTGAAAAGCTCTCGCCGAAAGAACTGGTCAGTGAACTGCATATCTGTTTCAAAGGCATCGACGAGATCATTGAAAAAAACCGGATGGAAAAAATCAAAACCATCGGAGACGCCTACCTGGCGGTCTGCGGGCTGCCCAACCGGTGCGATACCCATGCCCTCAACTGTGTACACGCTGCTTTTCAGATCCTGGAGTTTATGAAAAAAAGAAAGGAAGAAGGCGGTTTATTTGAAATCCGCATCGGCATTAACAGCGGGCCGGTCGTGGCCGGAATTGTCGGCATTAAAAAATTTGCTTACGATATCTGGGGTGACACCGTCAACACAGCCTCGCGCCTGCAACAAAACGGGGCACCGGGCAAAATCAATGTAAGCGGAAGCACCTATGAACTCATCAAATTAAAATATCCCTGCACCTACCGGGGAAAACTGGCTGCCAAAAACAAGGGAAGCATAGATATGTATTTTGTGGATTAAAAGGCTGCAAGCAGCCCGGTCACCGGGATCCGCGGGCTTTCGGACGGATATAAAACACCGCCGGTACAGCCCTTTGCCCAGTAGGATCAGAAGGTTTGATGGTTTCTTTTCCCTGGATGAGCATACAACTGCTTCCTCCTCCGTCGAGGTTGATGGCTTCGATGCAACCCAGTTCCTGCAGTATGGTGGCCACCTGGCTGAGTCCTGCACCCTCAGCAATACCCGGAAATCGACCCTGGATGACCAGCACGATCAAGTGATCCCGGGTATAGCCTATGGCTGTCCTCGGATGCTTTACCTCTTCTGCATTCAGAAACATGCGCTCCTCCCTGCTGCTGATCCGAATCTGGTTATCCTGGATCAGGACCGGGCCACCGCCAATGGCGGTCTGCATATTCCATCTTTTTTGAATTCCCTTTTTCCGGTTTCCTGAAAACCAACGATTGATTTTGGGCTCGACCTCCCGGATTGTAATTCCGGGATTATGATTCTTAAGAGCGGTCCGTGGATATTGGAAGGCATAAGGGTACCTCCTGGTGGAATCGGTAAACAACCAGGCGATATCCGGTTTCCGTTTTTTCGATATGCCGAGCGCAGCTCTGAATGGATGATAATAATAAAGTGAATCCTCCAGGGTACCCCGAAGACTGTGTTGGTTATAGGCCAGCAAGCGTCCCCGGTGCATCACCGCATTCAGGTTCTGTTGGGTGGCAAATGAAAAAAAAGTGCCGTTGATTACCAGCAGGGGGGAATCCAGTCTTTCGTAAAATTTATGAGGCGTGATCCGCCGGCCAAGGGTAGTATCGGCACCCATTTTAAAGTTTTTATTCCGGTAATCTATTCGGGCGTACCAGGCCATGAAGGGCTTTCCATCCGGGCTGCCCGTGTTTTTAAATACCCGGATGCCATCGGGAAGTCCTGCCTGCCGGGTAGAATCCTGAACCCAATGCAGCTGTGCGGAAAGGTGGGTCCACTCTAAAAAGAAACCTGTGATTAAAAGAATGAGCCGTACAAACATATATTAAAAAATATATATATGTAAATTTCCTATACGTTGGGGTTCAAAAAAACCACCTGAAAGGTCATCGCGACATCGCGACTACATTTAATACAGTTCCCCCGATGCAAACGTATTTTTAGTTTTTAACCACCTGCCCCGCGTAAAGTCCGGGAAAGGAACCGGGTGGCTGCCCAGGGCTATGCTTTCTTCTGAAAGGGGCGTGATGCTGAGCCAGGCAGCCGCGTCATATACATCAATGGCAGCCGGGGCATTGGCTTTGGCGCCTTCCACAAAGGAATGGACCACAAACCAGTCCATGCCACCATGCCCTGCGTTTTCAGCCAACTTTTCATACTTTTTCCAAAGCGGGTGATCGTATTTCTTCAGCCACTCGTCCGCCTTTTCCCATTCATGGGATTTTGTTTTGCCCTCGATCATAAGCGACTGGTTGACGTCCATCCAGATACCCTTTGTACCCTGGACCCGGAACCCCAGGGAATAAGGCCTGGGCAGGTTGGTATCGTGAAAAAGCGTGATGGTTTCCCCGTTGTTGCATTTGATCATGGTAGTCACCACATCGCCAAGTTTAAATTCAATATTAGCGTTTGCATGACCAGGTCCGCCCTGGGGATGATTCACGATGTAGTCGTGCAGGCCCCTGCTCTTCGTAGCCATGGAAGTAAGGTAAACAAAACGGTTGCCCCGGTTGATGTCGACCATCATGGCCACGGGCCCAATCCCATGGGTTGGATAGAGATCCCCGTTGCGAAGCACCGAATGCTGCGTACGCCAGCGGGCCTCGTGAAACCCTTTTTCATTGAATTCCACTCCACCTCCATATTCCTGTTTTCCGTTATTGAATTTGACATCACGGAGATCGTGCTGATACCCGCATTCCAGGTGAATCAGTTCGCCAAACAATTGCTGGCGGACCATATTCAGGACGGCCATGACATCGCGACGGTAATTGACATTTTCAAGGAAAAACAAATGACTGCCCGTGGATTCGTGGGTATTGACCAGTTCCCAGCATTCATCCAGGGAAAAGGCTCCGGCGACTTCGGTGGCCGTATACATCCCGGCCTTCATGCTTTCGACGGCCATCTCCGTATGCCATTCCCAGGGCGTGGCAATGAGTATCGCATCGGTACCGGCATGTTGCAGGAGATCAAGATATCCCCGGTCGCCTTTCAGGTAGGCCTTGGGGAGCGGTTTGCCTGCTTTGACAAACAGCGTATTACAGGCTTCAATGGCATGCGGGTCAATATCGTTGATGGCCGTCACTTCACAATCATCCCTGTAAAGCAATTGTTGTAAATGGCTCCTGCCCCGGCTACCAACACCCAGGATGCCAATTGACAATTTCCCGTTGGCGGAACGCCGGGTACTTGTTTGTGGCAATACGACTTCTTTGTTTCCGGCAGTAAGTGCTGATCCGGCTCCGGCCAGCAGAGAAGCTCCTAAAAATTTTCTGCGGTTGACAGACATGGCTAAATGATTTATGATTCAGAAATCCCAAATGACGAAAGTAGGGAAACGAATCAGAAATTTAGAATTCGAAAACTTTTACAGTAAATTGACCACCCTCTATCGGCCTGATTTGGACTGCCAACAGACCTCTCTCAGACCTGGTTTAGTTACTAAAACTCCAGCTTACCGTTGAGCCGGTATACCCAAACCAGCAGGAGGATAAATAAGAGCACAAAAAATACAAAAAGGCCAAAACAAGAGCCTTTTTTGCCGTAATTAACATTTGATTCTTCCATGTCAGTCTGCTGAAATAGTACACAAAGAAACATCAATTTTCTGATCTTTAATAAGAGGGTCGGCAGAATTTCCAGAAACCCCGATACTTACATATAAAATATTCATATATAAATTAATAAATATTAAAAATAAAACACATATATATAGGAGGTATGTTATATTTGTTCCGGGATGAACCTAATGGTCCTTTTAAGTGTAATACAATTTAATAAACGATGTTAAAGCAATCGATAAGTCAGAAGATGCTCCAAAAGCTGTCTCCCCAGCAGATTCAGCTTATGAAGTTGCTGCAGATACCCAGTGTCAACCTGGAGCAGAGGATCAAAGAGGAGTTGGAAATCAATCCGGCCCTGGAGGAGGGAGATGAGGCAGCAGATGTATTTGACCTGGAGCAAAACGGAGACAATCTGGATGAAAAGGCTACGGACGAACAGAATGAAAAGGATGAAATCCTCGATGAGTATATCATGGATTATTTGGAGGATGATCCCTCTTATTATAAAATGAGCACCGGGCCCGTTCCAACAACCGACACGGACAAACATTCTCCCATGCCGGTAGAGCGGACTTTTCACGAATACCTGATGAGCCAGTTGAGCCTGCTTGACCTCAATGAAAGACAGTTAAAAATAGCCGTACACATCATCGGCAGCATCGATGACGACGGGTACCTCCGCCGGGATCCATTGGCCATCATTGACGATTTGTTGTTTACCCAAAACATTGAGACCAGCCGTAAGGAAATCCTGGATGTCCTGAAATACATTCAGCAATTTGACCCCCCGGGAGTCGGTGCCAGGGATTTGCAGGAATGCCTGGTCATCCAGCTCCGCAACAAAGCCAATAAAAATCATTCCCCGGAACACAAAAAAAGACTGGAAAGCGCCCTCGCCATCCTGACCTCTTATTTTGAAGAGTTTACCAAAAAACATTTCCACAAACTGGAACGGGGGCTCGAACTTCCGGAGGAAGAACTCAAGGAAGTCATCGATGAGATCCTCAAGCTGAACCCAAAACCGGCCAGCGCCTTCAATGAAACCCATGACCAGTCGGTCCAGTACATCATCCCTGATTTTATCATCCTCAACAACGAAGGCGTCCTCGAATTGTCCCTCAACTCCCGGAATGCCCCTGACCTCCACATCAGCGAGCATTACCGCAACCTGCTGAATTCCTACAAAGAAACCTATAAGACCAACAAAACTTCCAGACAGGCCAAGGAGGCGGTGCTTTTTATCAAACAAAAAATCGACAGCGCCAAATGGTTTATCGATGCCATCCGGCAGCGCCAGGAGACCATGTACCGCACCATGTACGCCATCATGCAATACCAGCAGGAATTTTTCAAATCAGGGGACGAACGTAAGCTCAAGCCCATGATCCTGAAAGACATTGCCGATATCTCCGGTTACGATATTTCTACCATTTCCCGCGTAGCTAACAGCAAATTTGTACAGACCGAATTCGGCACCAAAAGATTGAAGGAGTTTTTCTCCGAATCCCTCCAGACCCAGGAAGGGGAAGAAGTATCCACCCTCGAAGTCAAAAAAATCATTTCCGAAATGGTCGGCGTGGAAAATAAAAAGAAACCCCTTTCCGATGAAAAAATAAAAACAACTCTTGAACGCAAGGGCTATAATATTGCCCGGAGGACCATTGCCAAATACAGGGAACAATTGAGCATCCCGGTAGCCCGCCTGCGGAAGGAATTGTAAACCCGGTCTTTAAGAGCACCAGGAATGGAAAGAAGTTGATTATGCTGAAGAAATCCGATTTATTCGCCTTCAATGCCTTGGCCAAAGGCCTGATCCTGAGGTGCCGGCCACACCGATTCCTGGGTTTCACGGAAAAACTCAATTTATTTTTTTCCAATACCGTCGCTTTGAGCAGGTGGATTGCCAGCCAGGAAAAAAGTTCATTCAATGATTTTTACACCCCCGGACGGGATGGCAAAAAAAGGGAACAGCTTTACAAACATGTTATTTCGGATCAGAATTTGGAAGGCCGCCCTATAGATTACCTTGAATTTGGCGTTTGCGGTGGAAGTTCTTTTTTCTGGTGGCTGCAGGCAAATAATCACCCGGATTCCCGGTTTTATGGTTTCGACACTTTTGAAGGATTGCCTGAGGACTGGGGTTTTGGATTCCGGAAAGGCGATATGGCATCAGGTATGCCGGAACTGAGTGACCCGAGGGCTAAGTTCCTGAAGGGACTTTTCCAGACCAGCCTGCCACCATTCCTCAAGGGATACGGAAACCCTGACCGGAAAAAAATCATCCACCTGGATGCCGATTTGTTTTCCTCGACCTTGTTTGCCCTGACCAGCCTGTCCCCCTTTTTGCGACCGGGAGATATTCTGTTTTTTGATGAATTCAATGTACCCAACCATGAATATTTTGCCTTCAAAACCTTTACGGAGGCTTTTTATATTCAGACCCGTTTGCTGGGAGCGGTCAACAATTATTACCAGGTCGCCCTTCGGATTGAACACAATCCGGCTGTTCCCTTATAACCTTAATCCGGCTCCAATTTGTTCAGGAGGAGCTACGCCCCGCGGCCTGCACTTAACGGTTAAAAAATACAATGTAAGGGAGGAGCAAAGCTCCGGCCATTTAATGATCCTTCGGGAATGACAAATGTTAGAATTTGGTTTGTTCGCTGGTTCGCCAGCATTCTATTTTACCGCAACGGCACCCTTTCTTCCCTGATACCAAAACAAGCCAGCCCGGCGATCAGCATGCATACCCCGCATAAGACCAGGGCATTCCTCGGATCATTTCCTAAAATGCTTTTATACAAAAATGGAATGGAAACCATATTGACGATCTGGGGGACGACAATAAACATATTAAAAATTCCCATATATACACCGATCCGCCCACTCGGGACAGCATTGGCCAGCAAGGCGTAAGGCATGGTAAGGATAGAGGCCCAGGAGATCCCAACCAGGAACATGGAAATCAACCAGGGGTATTTATTGGTGCCAATTAACAGCGTAAGGAAAAAGCCGATGGCCCCAAGGCAAAGGCAAAGAGCATGGGTGGCCCTCCGGCTCGTCAGGTTGGCCATACGGGGCAATAAAAAGGCAACCGAAAAACAGGCGACATTAAAAACGGCAAAAGCCATGCTACCCCACCGGGTTCCTTCATTGAAGCCCGGTTGAACAGAAGCATCCGGAGCCAGAAAAGTATGCCGGGCGATGGCCAGTGAAAGATATTGCCACATCAGGGGCAGTCCAAACCAGGTAAAAAATTTGACCCACCACAATTGTTTCATGGTGGGGGGCATATGAAGGAGGGCCTGGCCCACTTCCTTAAAAATACCGGCTATACCGAAAGTTTCAGCCTTAAGCCTTTTAAATGCCTCCATGTCCTCGGGAGGGTATTCATCGGTAGTGCGGATGGTCCACCATACTGTAACCAGGACCACTACGGCTCCAATGATAAATGAAAGTTTTACAAAAAGCGGTATCCTGCCGTCGGAATCGCTCACCAGGGCAATTCCGAACAGGGGAAGCAGGAAGGGCATCAGGTTCGCCAGGGTTTGACCAAAACCAACAAAAAAACTCTGCATGGCAAAACCCAGGGTCCGCTGGGAAGGGGGCAAGGCGGGTAATTTGTCGGCAACAAAAGCACGAAAAGGCTCCTGGGTAATATTGAGGCCGCTGTCCAGTAACCACATGAGGCCGGCAGCCATCCACAAAGCAGATGAATAAGGCATTAAAAACAAGGCAGCACTGGTAATCAGCGCTCCAATCATAAAATAGGGCTTTCTTCTTCCCCATCGGCCCCAGGTCCGGTCACTCATGGCCCCGATGATGGGTTGTACAATTAGTCCTGTTACCGGTCCGGCCAGCCAAAGCGCAGGTATGGACGCTTCATCCGCGCCCAGGTACCGGTAGATCGGGCTCATATTGGCCTGTTGCAATCCAAAACCATACTGGATGCCCAGGAAACCGAAACTCATGTTCCAGATCTGCCAAAAACTCAGGGGCGGTTTTTGATTCATATTTTATCAGGCTTTTTTCTCACTAATCTGTAAACAAAGCAGGGCCGCGAAAGCCAATAATCCGCCTCCAACCAGGACTGCGGCGATGCGGTTGTTGTCCAGCACATGCTCCATGATCCAACCGAAAAACAAGGTCGCCAGGATCTCCGGAAGGACGATAAAAAAATTAAAGATGCCCATATACACTCCAAGTTTATTCTGAGGAAGGGTATAGGCCAGCATGGCATATGGCATCGAAAGAATACTTGCCCAGGCGATCCCCACCCCGGTCATGGAAAGCAGGAGCCAGTATTTTCCAGGAGCGATCCCTACAAAAAACAAGCCCATTGCTCCGGCAGCCAGGCAAATCATATGGGTGTACTTGCGGGAATACCGGTCGGCAATCCTGGGAAGAAAAAAAGAAAATATAAAACAAACCACGGAATAAAAACCAAAGCAAATATTTCCCCAGGCCACTCCTTCTGCGTATAAGGGGGAGGAGGTATCCGGCGCGCCCAGGATGTCGCGTGCAACGGCCGGCGTAAAATAAAACCACATGAGAAACAGACCGGGCCAGGTAAAAAACTGTACGAGCGCGACGCGGCGCATGGTCGAAGGCATGTTCAAAATATTGGCGAAAACCTCCTTCACCCCTCGACTGAAGCCCTTCGTCTCTTTTTTCATCCGGTCGAACTCTTCCAGGTCAGCCGGTGGATATTCCCTGGTCGTACGCACCGTGTACGCAACGGCTCCGATATAACACAAAGCCCCGATAGAAAAGACCGCGATCAAATAAGGGGGAACTCCACCAGTATGGGTACCGCTCCCAAATAGGGCGAGTATGCCTGCCGGCAATAAAGCGGCAATCACATTGCCAATGCCGATAAACATGCTTTGCATGGTATAGCCCTGGTTGATCTGATGCTCAGGCAACATATCCCCGACAAAGGCCCTGAACGGTTCCATACTGATGTTGATGCTAGCGTCCAGGATCCAGAGCAGCCCCGCCGCCATCCACAAGGTCGAAGAATGCGGCATGGCCAGGAGGCCCAGCGTAGCCAGAATCGCACCCACCGTGAAATAGGGCTTCCGCCTACCCCATTTGCCCCAGGTCCGGTCACTCAAATACCCGATGATAGGCTGCACCAAAAGCCCTGTCATCGGCGCCGCCAGCCATAAAAGCGGTATTTCATCCGGTTTAGCTCCCAGGTATTCATAGATGACGCTCATATTGCCCATCTGCATGCCCCAGCCGACCTGAATGCCGAGAAATCCAAAACTCATATTCCAGATCTGCCAGAAACTGAGGGCGGGTTTTTGAGTCATATTCATTTGGTTTGATTCAATATATCGAAAGTAGTGAAAAGCTTTGAGCTGCGAGCGGTGAGCTATCAGCTATCAGAAATAAACGGCGGACTGCTGATTACCAAAAACTAACTCACTAACCTTTCAACTTGCTAACTTGCAAACTAACTAACTTGCTAACTTACAAACATCAATATGAAATCAGTCATAGGTCTTGACTTCGGGACCGATTCCGTAAGGGCGCTGATCGTAGATGCCTCCACAGGCCGGGAACTGGGCAGCGAAGTCCAATATTATACCCGGTGGAAGAAGGGACTTTTTTGCAATGCATCGAAAAACCAATGGAGGCAGCATCCCCTGGACTATATGGAATCTATGGAAGCGGCCGTGAAAGGGGCTGTGGAACAGGCAGGTCCGGGAATTGCCGGTACAATTGTGGGTATAGGTGTGGACACTACAGGTTCTACACCGGTGGCAGTGAACAGAGAAGGGACTCCGCTTTCCCTGTTGCCGGGTTTTGAGGACAATCCCCATGCCATGTTTGTCCTCTGGAAAGATCATACCGCGGTACTGGAAGCCGGTGCCATCAACAGGCTGTGTGCTGACTGGGATACGGATTACAGCCAATACGAAGGAGGCATTTATTCTTCGGAATGGTTTTGGGCCAAGATCCTTCGCATTTACCGAGATGATGAGGCGGTGCGCAAGACAGCCTGGTCCTGGGTCGAACATTGCGACTGGATCCCCCATCTGCTCACGGGCGGTCGGGATGCCGGCCTTATAAAAAGAAGCCGGTGTGCCGCGGGCCATAAAGCCCTATGGCATCCTTCCTGGGGCGGGCTTCCATCTGAAGAATTTCTAACAACCCTTGATCCCGTACTCGGTGGATTGCGCGACCGCCTGTTTACGGAGACTTATACATCCGACCAAGCTGTAGGTCATCTATCCGGAGAATGGGCCTCACGCCTGGGCCTCAGCACCAATGTCGTCATTGCGGTCGGCGCTTTCGATGCACATATGGGCGCTGTCGGGGGCCAGATCGAACCCTATTACCTCAGCAAGGTGATGGGCACTTCCACCTGCGATATCCTCGTGGCCCCGAATGAAGAAAACGAAATGCTGATCAAAGGCATTTGTGGCCAGGTCGATGGCAGTGTAATCCCCGGCATGCTGGGCCTTGAAGCAGGCCAATCCGCTTTTGGGGATATTTATGCCTGGTTCCGGTCGATTCTTTCTTACCCCATTCATGAAATCATCGGCCGCAGCGGATTACTGGATGAAACCATCCGTGAACAAGTCATCCGTGAATCTTTTGAACGAATCCTTCCCCAATTGACCGCCGACGCCCTTAAAGTACCCATAGGATCAGGTGGGGTCTTATCCCTGGATTGGATGAACGGACGCCGGACCCCGGATGCCAATCAACATCTCAAAGGAGTGATCAGCGGCCTCAACCTGGGGAGTGACGCGCCGGCCATTTTCCGCTCCCTGGTGGAATCTACCTGTTACGGAGCCAGGCTGATCGTTGACCGTTTCCGGTCCGAAGGCATACCCATCAAAGGTTTGATCGGCCTGGGCGGGGTCGCTAAAAAATCACCCTTCATCATGCAGATCATGGCCGACGTGATGAATATGCCCATTAAAATTGCCGCTTCGGAGCAGACCTGCGCCCTGGGGGCAGCCATGTTTGCCGCGGTGGCCGCGGGTGTTCAGCCAGACCTGGCTTCGGCCATGCGGGAAATGGGATCGGGATTTGATGCAGAATATCTCCCCGTACCCGAAAACGCCGAATGGTATGAAAAATATTACCAGGATTATTGCAGCCTGGCCGGACATATGGAATCCCATATCATGAATGATGTCAATCAAAAGCCATGAACAAATACGATGCCCTGAAAGAAGAAGCTTATGCAGCCAATATGCAATTGCCTGCCCTGGGCCTGGTACTATTCACTTTCGGCAATGCTAGTGCCGCGGACCCTAGGGCGGGGGTATTTGCCATCAAGCCCAGCGGGGTCGCTTATGAAAAACTTTCTCCGGAACAGATGGTCATCGTGGATTTTGACGCCCGGGTGGTGGAAGGAACCCTCCGGCCCTCTTCAGATACCAAAACCCATGCTGTATTGTATAAAGAATGGTCAGGTATCGGAGGTGTCGCGCATACCCATTCCACTTATGCAACCGCATGGGCCCAGGCCTTAAAGGATATTCCTACACTGGGTACCACTCATGCCGACCACCTGACTGCCCCAATCCCTTGCGCCCCTCCCATGAAAGACGAATACATTCAGGGGGATTATGAATATATGACCGGATACCAGATCGTGGAAGAACTTCAGCAACGCAAGTGTTCCTATAAAGAGATTGAAATGATCCTGGTCGGCAGCCACGCCCCCTTTACCTGGGGATCCACAGTGCAAAAAGCAGTCTACAACAGTGCCGTACTCGAAGCCATCGCCCAGATGGCCTGGCTGACCCTGCAAATCCGGCCTGGGGCGCCATCCATGAAAGCAGCCCTGGTTCAGAAACATTATGAGAGGAAGCATGGGGAAGGGAGGTATTATGGGAATGAGTAATTCTTGTAGCTCGCTTCAAGCTATTTGAATTAAACGTTATAAATGATCAATGGCGAATCAATTTCAAATGAAAGCATGGACTTTCTGATGAAGTTACGAAGGACGCCTGTGCATTTGGTCCAAATATAATTTTAGTCCAATATAGGTTTCGACACTCCGGTTTAACAACAACAAGGGCGAGCTTCTAAGAATCGTTCCGATCCATTTGGAGTTGAGAGTGAAAGTCCTGAGAACTTAATGCTGACAGCTGAAAGCTGACTGCCAGTAGCCCAGATTCCCCTATTTTTAAACCCATGAAGTCCAAGACCCTCCTGATCGCCATCCTGTTTTTGATATCAACCGGATTGCCCGCTCAGAAGTTAGGCATACATGAACTCAATCAAAAACTGGGCAAGGGCATCAATATGGGTAATATGTTTGAAGCCCCAGCGGAAGGGGAATGGGGCAATCCTTTCCGGGATGATTATTTTCAAAAAATTGCCAGTCTGGGTTTTAATCATGTCCGGATCCCGATCAGGTGGGATGTCGTCTCGAGGGCCATGCAAACAGCGCCCTTCACCATCCAGGCATCCTTTCTGGAAAGGATTAAATATGTCATCGACCTGGCCTTAGCCCAGGGCCTATATGTGATCATCAATATGCACCACCACGACGCCGTCTTCCAGGACCCGGACGGGGCCAAACCGAGATTCCTGAGCCAATGGTCCCAGATAGCAAATTATTTTAAAACCTATGACCAAAAGCTGCTCTTCGAAGTATTGAATGAACCCAATACCAACCTGACGGGGCAGAAATGGAACCAGTATTTTAAAGACGCCCTCGCGGAAATCCGGAAAACCAACCCGGACCGCGCCGTCCTTATGGGCATCGCACCCTGGGGTGGCCTGGGCGGGGTGCCGGACCTGGTGGTGCCCGAAGATGAAAACATCATCATCACCGTGCATTATTACGATCCCTTCACGTTTACACACCAGGGGGCCGAATGGGTGAACAATTCGGATCCCTGGCTGGGCACCAAATGGGAAAATACCACCCTGGAACGCAATGAAATCACCGCCTCCTTCGCTTACCTGATCCAGTACGCCAAATCCAACAACAAACCCATTCACGTCGGGGAGTTCGGGGCCTATTCAAAAGCGGACCTGAACAGCAGGGTACTCTGGACCAATTTCCTTGCACGGTGGTTTGAGACCCAGGGATTCAGTTGGGCCTATTGGGAATGGAGCGCTGGTTTCGGCATCTTTAATCCTTCCTCAAATCAATACCTGACCCGCCTGGCCGATGCCCTGCTCAAGGATCCCATGATTCCAGCCAAACCGCAGACTACGGTAAAAGTTTTTGAAAGCAGTTTTGGCCCCGGTGACGGGTGGAACCTCTATGCACAAGGCGGTGCAGCCGCCAACCTAACCCGGTCCAATGGACAGGCCACCGTCGATGTTACCCAGACCAGCGGCACAGGATGGCATGTGCAACTGGTCCAAAACAATATCCAGCTCAAAAAGGACAGCCGTTACCTGGTAACCGTGAAGGCTTCATCCAATGTGCCGGTTTCCATCACGAATTATCTCGGTATGAATTTTTCTCCCTGGAGCAGCTACTCGGGTTACAAAGCTTTATCACTGGCCATGGCCGAAACGGAACAGACTTACAGTTTTATTATGACTTCCCCGACCGATCCGGCGGCCCGGCTGGTTTTCGATATGGGCAGCAAACCGGCGAAGGTCACGATCTCCCAGGTGAAGGTGGAAGAAGTACTGGATCTGCCTGTGTCGTATAAACAGACCGTATTTACTAAAATTAAAGTATTTCCTAATCCTTCCACCGCCCGGATCAGCATCGACGGAATCGACCAGTCCGGCAGACTTCAGATCATCTCTCCTGATGGCAAACTGTGCAAAGATATTGGTCAATGGAATCCATCAGAAACGATCGATATATCTGAGTTGAACACTGGAATCTATGGGATAAGGATCCCTAACTGCAAAGGCATTTATTACGCCTCATTTGTTAAGCTATGAGCCATGAGCAACGAGATTACTGGCAAACTGACCAACTGACCAACTTACTAACCAATCCCTCCCTATCTTCATCCCATGATTAAAACGCTCACCGAATTTGAAGTCTGGCTGGTGACCGGAAGCCAGCATTTGTATGGGCCGGAAACCCTGGTCCAGGTCGGCCAACATGCTAAACAAATTGCACATTTCCTGGACCAGCAGGAGTCCATTCAGGTACAGGTGATTTTCAAACCGGTGGTAAAATCCCCGGAAGAAATATACCAGGTGGTGAAAGAAGCCAACAGCACTGATTTTTGTGTTGGGGTGATCTGCTGGATGCATACCTTCTCTCCGGCTAAAATGTGGATCCGCGGATTAAAAGCCCTTCAAAAACCCATGGTCCACCTGCATACCCAGTTTAATGAACAAATTCCATGGTCCTCGATCGATATGAATTTTATGAACCTCCATCAGTCCGCTCATGGAGACCGGGAATTTGGATTTATCTGTTCCGCCCTGCATATGGAACGCAAGGTGATCGTGGGTCACTGGAAAGAGGATTCGGTAATCCGGAAACTGGCCCGATGGACGCGAGTAGCAGCCGCCTGGGCCGACAGTCAAACAATGAAAATCGCACGCTTCGGGGATAATATGCGCCAGGTAGCCGTCACCGAAGGCAATAAGGTTTCCGCCCAGATCCGCCTTGGGTATGAGGTCAGTGGTTATGGTTTGGGTGACCTGGTCAATTATACCAATTCTGCCACGGAGAGTGAAGTGATACACACCATTCAGGAGTATGAAGACCATTATACTCTGATGAAAAGCCTGCAACACGGTGGCGAAAAAAGAGAATCCCTTTTTGAGGCGGCCCGCATTGAAGTTGGGTTGAGGCATTTTCTGAATGACGGTGGATTCAGCGCCTTTACGGATACGTTTGAGGATTTGCACGGATTGAATCAACTGCCCGGAATTGCAGTCCAGCGGTTGATGAAGGAAGGTTATGGATTTGCTGCGGAAGGCGACTGGAAAACGGCAGCCCTGGTACGGACAATGAAAGTCATGGCCCTGGGCCTGGAGGGCGGCAACAGCTTTATGGAAGATTATACCTACCATTTTGATCTCAAAGGCCAACGGGTGCTCGGAGCCCACATGCTTGAAATCTGCCCCTCCATCACCCGGGAGAAACCCCGGTGTGAAATTCACCCGCTTAGTATAGGTGGAAAGGACGATCCGGTTCGCCTTGTATTTGACGGAGCTCCGGGAAAAGCCCTCAATGCGTCGATGATCGACCTGGGCCACCGGTTCCGACTGGTCGTCAACCAGGTTGAAGCGGTTGCGGTCGGTCATGAAATGCCGCTTCTGCCGGTGGCCAGAGTTTTATGGGACCCCAAACCCGACCTCGCCACATCAGCGGAAGCCTGGATCCTTGCCGGAGGGGCCCACCACACCTGCTTCAGCCAAAACATCACCATCGACGACCTCGAAGACTATGCATCTATGGCAGGTATCGAAATCGTGGTGATCGATGAAAATCTCCCTACTATACGGGAGTATAAGCAGATACTGAGGAATAATGAAGTTTATTACAGATAAGGGAGTGGATAGTTTATCAGTTTGTCAGTTT
>CAYOPD010000059.1:20267-24480 GCA_964405735.1 uncultured Saprospiraceae bacterium
AACTGGTAAACTGGTAAACTGGTAAACTGGTAAACCCTTAACTCACTAACTTTGCCTCATTGTGGACCATTTTGTATTCGTCATCAACAAAAGATCCGGAAGGCAGAAAAGTGAGGAACTGGAATCCCGGATCCTGGCTGCCGTCAAAGAGCACCCCATTAGCGCAGAATGTCATATTACCCAGGATGCAGATCATACTGCGGAAATTGTCCATACCGCTTTAACCCGCGGGCGGGAAAATTTTGTGGCGGTCGGCGGAGACGGCACAGTTAATACCCTGGCCAGGCACCTGGTCCACCGTAAAGCGTTGCTGGGCATCATACCCCGTGGTTCGGGCAACGGCCTGGCCCGTCACCTGGGAATGCCAGCAAATATTTCCGAAGCGATAAAGCAGTTGATCCCGCGCAGAAGCCTTGCAGTGGATGCTATCCTGATTAATGATTTCTGGTCTTTCAACGTTGCCGGTATTGGTTTTGACGGATATATTTCCACCCTGTTCGGCCAGAATGGGAAAAGGGGCATGCGCAATTATATCCGGCTTATCAATCAGGAATATAAATCGTATCAACCCATTGAGATGGAAATCCACTCCGAAGGAAGGATCATGCATAACCAGGTTTTCCAGCTCGCCATCGCCAATGCCAGCCAGTATGGCAACAATGCCATCATCGCTCCTTTCGCCGCTCTCGATGACCAGTTGCTGGACATCTCCCTGATCTCCAAAGTACCCTATAGCTTCCTGCCTGGTTTTTTTCTTCGTGTGATTGCCGGCAAGATCCACAAGAGCCGGTACTGGAATTCTTTTAAAACCAACCGAATGTATATTAAGACCTCCCGGCCGGTGCATTTTCATACCGACGGGGATGGCCGCGGCATCTCGGAACATTTTAATGTGGAACTGGTCCCTGCCTGTCTGAAGCTGATTTATTGATGGTAAGCCAGATATATGCTCTGCGTTTACTTCGCGTCTTCTGCGAAATCAGCGGTTAATTTACAATTATTAAACCGCAGAGAGTGCCATGAACGCAGCGTTTTCTCAAGGGCTTATTTACCAGGTCGGAGCTAAGCTCTTCCCGAACATTTTCATAAAAGCCTCATAAAAATTTATGCAAGCACGCGGATGGCTGTCCAGGAAAAGCATTGGTTCGATCAGTTCAATCTCCATGAGTACAAAACGCTGGCGGCTGTCCAGATATCCATCGATGCGTGCATAAAGCAGGGTTTCAGGAATCAATTCTAATATTTTTTCGACTTGAAGGAACAGGTCCTGGTCAGGATAATAAGGGTGATATTGCCCCCCAAATTGGGTTTGCACGCGAAAATCCCCAGGCTTTGCTTTTTTGCATATTGCATGGCTGAATTTCCGGTTAAAATAAATCAGGGACAATTCACCCTGGGCCAGGATCTCCTCTGAAAATTTCTGAACGATAACCGCCTGTTCATTCAATAAAGCGTCAAAGGCAGATTGATGCTCGTTCGCAAGTTTTGGGCTGGTGACCCAGGTCTTGTATGCTCCTCCTGAAATGGTGGGTTTGATCACCGCTTTTTCAAAAGCCCATTTTTGCAACAATCCTTTCAGATCCTCAGCCTGGCCCTGAGGGCAGATGCAACCCTCCGGAATAAGAATACCCTGGCCTTTAAACCATTCGAGGTAGGTTTTATTTTTATTCCAGCGGACTACGGACAGTGGATTAAAAATGGGCTTTTTGACCGATTCCATTTTATCCAGCCAGCGATCAAATTCATGGATCCTCTTAAAATAATCCCAAACCGAACGAAACAGGATGACATCAAACCGATCCCAGTCGATCTCCGGGTCGTCCCAGACGGCTGCTTTAACCTGGTGACCCTGCTTTGAAAACCAGCTGACCAGGAGCCGGTCATCAGGAGTAAAATCGTCATGTTCCCGGTCCGTGGCAAAAGCGATGATCATCACTGGAGGGGTTAAATCAGCCGGCTAGATTGGGATCCGGGTGTTAGTTTTTTTTGACTCAGATCAAAGGGGTAAATATGGACCACACCGGGTGTTTTTCCGGGTGAAAAACTACCCAGGTCATTTTCAAACCCAAGCGCCTGGGCCCCGTTCAGCGTTGCCCAGCTGATCAACAGGTCGAAAGGCAGGTAAGATTGATATTGCTGAATGGTTTTCATCTCCTCAAGGATGGATAGTTGCCAGTTGGAGGCCAGGCTGTCGGTGCCGATGCACAATTTGGCTCCTTGTTCAATAAAATGCCTGTACCGGGGCAATTGATTCTCGATGTAAAGATTCGCGTTTGGACAGGTGACCCAAAAAACTTTTTCATTCCATTCCTCAATAGCCCGGATATCCTGCGGCGTACTGATGGTATTGTGCACGAGGAGGGTCCTGCGCCCGGAACTCATATTTTTTATAACCTGCAGGGAGGAAGGTGCCCGGGTGGCTTCGAAAGCTTCCAGGGATACTCCCAGGGTCTGATAAAAATCGATCAGTGCACCTGATTTTTCGAGAAAAAAATGGTTTTCCGCATGGGTTTCCTGGTGGTGGATGCTGATGCTCTCCCCTTCATGCGGATGGGCATTGAGCAGCTCAAACAAACCGGATGAGACGCTGTATGGAGCATGGGGCACCAGGGATTTTTTATGTCCCGGAGGGCAATGAAGTTTTGACCAGACCCCAAATGCCCTTGCCATTTCTGCCTTCGCTATTTGATCCTGCAGGAGGTCGAATGCCTCCACAAAAGAATGATACCGCAATCGTCCCAGCGATTTTTGATGAAAGGTATCCTCCACATTGCTGATATCCCCAACGGCAATGATGCCGCCATCGATCATTTCCTGCTCACCAGCGGCTATCGCATTGAGGATGCCCTCCCTGCCCACCTCATTTCTCCGACTCACTATGTTTTTTATAAACTCCACCAGGCCGGTTCCGGTAGGGATCATGCTTTTCATATGCGAGAGCTCCAGGTGGCAATGCGCGTTGACAAAACCCGGCACCAGGATGCCATTCAAAAATTGGATTTGCGGCCTTCTGTCCTCCAACTGCACCAAAGGCAGAATATTTATAATTTTTCCCTGATCATCGGTCTCCAGTACATGGTCCTCCAGGGGATCCGGATGTTCAAGTGTATAAATCAGCGGAGCATAAAAAAGGGGCATGGCAAAGATATTGGTGATGCGAAAATAATGTATAACCAACCAACCAACTTGCAAACTGACAATCTTGCTATCTTGCTAACTTGCCAACTTGGTATCAGGTGTACACCAAAACGTCGTTGTGTGGTTACTTCAGGGCTTCCCGACATATATTTTACCGGAGATGGTCAGGCAGGCGGCCAAGTTTCCGGCTACCATAACAGGCCCTACCTTATTGCAATCGGACAGGCTTGAAGCTTGCAACAATTTGCCCTGTCAGGGATATAATATGGGTAGCTGATCCTCGATGGGGAAATTTCGTCCCGGACGGGACGGAATTTATCTTTTTGCTTTTTCTACCCATTTAGTGTGCCTCTGGCACAAACTTTAACAGCCGCAGGTTTATTCAGAAGACCACGGGAGCAGTTAATAAGCCTTTGCAACCTAGACCACCCGCATGACTATAATTTTTATTTATTCATCTGGCAGGCCTATCGGAACCATGCCAAAATTGTATTCCATCCAGCGCACCCCTTGGCAACTTGCCAACTGACTAACTGCCCCGCCTCCTCACGATCTCCTGCCTTATACTCTCAAATCCTTTATTCATGGCCCAGCGGTGATTAAAGTTGAAAACAGGACGTAGCAGGAAACTCAGCCAGGCCAAACCTTTTTTCTGAAAACGGATATCCCAGTCGAACCGGACCATGCAACCTTGCCCTGCCTGCTCAAAGGTCCATATACCCCTGCCTTCAAGATCGCCGAGGGCGTCGAGTACGATTTTTTTGCAGGGTATGATCTGGATGACTTCAAAATCCCAACGCAAGGTGTAAGGCAGGTAACCCCTGGTCAGCAAAGCTACTTTTTTACCCACGCCATTGGCCAGACCGGGATAAAGGGTTTTTACATCCAGGTAGACCGATGGCCACCACCGCGAAAGGGAGGATGAATCCTTTATGATTTCATAGACTTCTTTTACCTGGGCGTCCAGTTGCCATTGAGTGATAAAATGAAAGCGGGCCATTGTTTTTTTATTCAAAAATGGACCAGGCAATTATCCAGTGACAAGTCCAGAATATGGTCAAATGGTATTCAGCTG
>CAYOPD010000060.1:0-24122 GCA_964405735.1 uncultured Saprospiraceae bacterium
TCCTTACCTGTTCATGGCCCTCCTGTGCGCAGGATCCGTGTCGCGCGCCCAGCAGCAAACTCCCATGCTGAGCCCTTCCGAAACCGCATCTGACCTCCTGAAATCCCTCCGGCCGGACCAGGTGGAAAAAATGTTCAGGCCCTGGGACGACAAGGAAAGAGTCAACTGGGATTTTGTGCCCAAAGAATATCGCGCCGGTGTCACCGTCGGTTCGCTCAATGACAGCCAGAAAGAAAAATTTTACCGCCTGGTGTTGGCCACCGGCGGGGAAAAGACCCTGGACCGGGTGAAATCCATATCATTTCTTGAAAGCATTCTACGCGGGGTGGAAGGCAGGAAGGAAGGTGATCAATATAGGGACCCGGGAAAATATTTTGTCCAGCTCTTCGGTGCCGGCCACCTCGATAAAATCTGGGGCTGGAAGATCGAAGGCCACCATCTCTGCCTGAATTATGTACTTGAAAAAAATAAGGTGATCTCTGCCACTCCTTCCGTGCTGGGTTCCAATCCGGCCATCGTCCTGGAGGGTGAAAATAAGGGCTACCAGTTGATGAAGCCCGAAATTCAGTTGGCAACCGGTATCCTTGCATCCCTTAATTCCGACCAGAAAACAAAGGCCATCGTTTCCAGCCAGGCCTCAAAAGAAATTCTCACTTATCAACAACGTAAAGCCAGCATTGACAAAACCGGGGGAATTGCCTACTCCGAATTAAATCCCAACCAGCAAATCAAACTGAAAGAACTTGTTGAATTATACATCAACCGGGCATCCAAATTTTTTGTAAAGGATATGCTGGCACGCGTTGAAAAAGCGGGATGGGACAAAGTATTCTTTGTCTGGGAAGGCTCCGAGGATGTCAGTCCGGGCCATACTCATTATTACCGCATTCAGGGACCCGAATTTATCATCGAATACGACAATTATCAAAACAACGGAAATCATGTGCACAGCATCTTCCGGGATGTCCGGAACGATTTCGGGGATTTGCTGGCAGCGCATTATAAGGAGGAACATTAATGTTGAGTGATTTTGAAACCACTTATAAACTGGATTGGCATGGAGAAATGATGCCCCTTCAGGGCGAAAGGAATTATACCAATCCCCAGCATTGGGCAGGGGTGCCCAATGCTGGGGGATGATGGCCCTTCAGGCCGCTTATTTTTTAGATCGCTTTTTGCTCCCTTGACCTTTAACCGTTTACCCTTGCCCTTTCTCCCTTTCTCCCGTCACCTTTCTTCCCTATTAAAGTCGCCCTCACTACCTCCCTCTTTCCTGCGGGGCCCCTTAATTTTTCCACCATCCATCCCGCTTTTTCCAGGTTGCGGCGAACCAATCCTTTGGAACTATAGGTGGTCAAAACCGATCCGGGATGTGCAGCCAGGGCGAGTCTATTGAATACTGGGTATTCCCACAAATCGGGTTGAGTGGCCGGATCGAAGGCATCATAATAAATCACGTCCACCGAACCAGGCAATTCCATCTGGTTAAAGTCTAGCTTGTATTTGGTAAGTGAAAAGTATGGATTGATGAAAGTGGCCTGATCCCAGGATGCATCGTGCAATTGGTCCCGAAGGTCCGGTTCATCGCGGTATAATTGCCTGTAAATGTCCGGTGGGAGCGGGTACAATTCACAGGTGTGATATTCCATTTGGATTTTGTTTATTCGGGCATATTGAGCTGAAAGCAGGGCATTCAGACCCGTGCCAAAACCCATTTCGAATATTATAATGGTGGATTGGCCCGGGTTTTTGATTGCATAATATTCCAATCCATTGGCCAGGTAGACCTGTTCGGACTCCGTGCGGGCGCCAAACCGGCTGTGGTATGCGACCCCCAAAGGATGCTGCACAAGGCTTTGCGACCCATCCTTCGTATGGATTACTTCGAACTTCATGCAGCAAAACTAATTGCCTTAGATAAAACTGTGGTCGGCAATCAGCTTTCAGCTTTCAGCAGTCAGTTTTCAGCAGTCAGCTTCAACCTGATGGCTAAACGCTGTTGGCTGATAGCTGACTACTGATGGCTGATCGCTGAACGCTGATAGCTGATCGCTCTTTATCTTTGGCTCGAATGAAATCCTTGCATAAAGTCCAGATCCAGCTCAGTACACCGGACACTGCAGGCGAAGCGGTGTGCATTTCCGGCTCCTTTAACGGCTGGGAGGAGCACGAATATAAAATGAACGAGATCCGGCCCGGAGAATATCAGCTTGAGCTGGAATTAAAAACCCCGGAGGACCATCCGGTCGAATACAAATTTATACGCAGCCGCTGGGCGAATGTCGAACTGGATGAATTCGGCAGTTTTACAGAAAACAGGATCCTGACCGACCCCGATGAACCGGTTCGGGCCTGGGTACCCCGCTGGCGCAATGAGGGCCGGGTTTGCGATATCTCTCTTATTCCCCAGGTCGAATTTCATCACGATATGGTGATCACGGGTACACGAAAAAAACGCAGGGTTTCGGTGCTTTTGCCCTACGATTACGGTTATTCCGAAAAAAAATATCCGGTACTCTATCTGATGGATGGCCAGAATCTTTTCGAAGAACATGCCCCTTTTGGCTCCTGGGAAATTCATAAAAAGCTGGCCGTGATGGCTGAGAAAAACCTGCATGAAGTCATCGTGGTCTGCATCGATCACGCGGGAGTGAAACGGATTGAGGAGTACAACTATATCCGGCACGATACCTCGGAGAAAGGCAGGGGCCATCTTTTCCTGGATTGGGTGGTCGACAAGCTTAAGCCTTTTATTGACAAACACTACCGGACACTGCCCGACGCGACCAACACCGGAATCGGAGGCAGTTCAATGGGCGGTCTCATTGCGTTGATGGCAGGAATCAACCGGCCCCAATATTTCGGCAGGCTCCTCTTGTTCAGCCCTTCCCTGTGGAAAATCCTGGACCTGATGTACGACCGCCTGATCTACCTGCCCCTGATCAGCCACGACCAGTTTATTTACCTCTATGCCGGTGGCAAAGAAGCCTCAAATATGAAAGGTTTTGCCCTTGATTTTTTTGACCAGCTGATCCGCACGGACCCCTCCAACGACCGGGTTCATCTTTCGATCAATGAATCGGGAGAACACAGTGAAAAATACTGGGGCAAGGAATTTCCGTATGCCCTGAAGTATTTATTTTTCTGATCTTTACAGCGATGAGACCAATATTGATTTATTCGCCGGAAGATATGAGGCAGGCGGATTATATCCTGATCCCCGTTCTAAAAAAAGACAATAAAAAACTGCTTAAATATCTGGCTTCCTGTGAAGCCCCTGTTTCCTCCGCCTGGTTGAAACAAGCCCTTAGCCTGGCGGAAAACCACCATCCGGATTACAAGAAGTTTGTCGGGCAATGGGTGGGTAAACAAAAGCTGATCTTCATGGGTCTTGGGGAAGAAAAAGTATATCAGAAGATCGCAGGGGTATGCAGATGGGCTGCACATAAACAGGTTGAGAAGCAGGCCGGAGCAAAGATCGTCCTGGTCCTGCCGGACTACCTGGATGGGAATACGATATCGGCCCTGGCCAATGGCCTGCATCTTTCTGCAATGAGGCTGGATTATTATAAATCAGAAAAAACAACCCAACCGGAGGCGCTCGCTTTTTTCCCTGGCAAAAAACCGACCCTGAGAAGTATTGAAGCTGGCATCCGGCTGGCTGCGACGCAGGAAGAGATTTGCCACCTGGTCAACCTTCCACCGAATGAGATCAATCCTCAATACATCGCCGGCTGGGCCCGTCGCGAATTCCATGGCCGTCCGGTCAAAGTGGAGGTCCTGGAAGAAGAGGCCCTTGCGCAGCATAAAATGGGCGCCCTCCTGGCAGTAGGCATGGGCAGCAAGACCCCTCCACGCCTGCTGGTGCTGGATTACCATCCCGCCGTAAAAGGGAAAAAATTAAAACATATTGGCCTGGTGGGCAAGGGCGTCACCTTCGATACGGGAGGGATCAGCCTCAAGGATCCTACCAATATGCATCTGATGAAAAGCGACATGGGAGGCGCAGCTGCGGTCCTGGGTGCGGTAGACCTGATTGAAAAATCCGGTTTTCCCCTGCGCCTGACCGCCGTGATCCCGCTTGCGGAGAATGCCATCGGGCCGGCATCCTATCGGCCGGGTGATGTGATCCATTCGTACAGCGGTAAAAGCATTGAAATCATCGATACAGATGCGGAAGGAAGGCTGATCCTGGCCGATGCACTGGCTTACCTGTTGAAAAAATTCAAACCGGAAATCATGGTCGACCTGGCCACCCTCACCGGCAGTTGTATCATGACCCTTGGTAATAAGGCCGCGGGCTTATTCACCAATAACGATTGGCTGGCAGAAGGGCTCACAGCAGCGGGTGAGGCTACCGGGGAAAGGTTATGGCGCCTGCCACTCTGGAAGGAATACGAAGAAGAAATGCATTCCGATATCGCGGACATTAAAAATCTGGCAACCAAACCGGTAGCCGGGGCAACCACCGCCGCTAAATTCCTGGAAGCTTTTACCTCCAGTCACCCGGCCTGGGCCCATCTGGACATTGCCGGGGTGGCCATGGTGGATTCGGATTACAGTAAAATGCGCAGTGCTTCCGCTTACGGAGTGCATTTGCTGACCAAGTGGATAGAAGACCTGATTAACCAATAACCATGGAAAGCGCACTCACCTTTTTATGCATCGCCTCTTATTTTAAGGGAAATCGTTTTATGCAGGCTCTGAAACAATGTGGAGCGAGAGTGTTTCTGCTGACTTCCAAAAAACACGAAGACAAAGCCTGGCCCCGGGATAGCCTGGATGATATTTTTTATATGGAGTCCGACGAGCGCAACCATTGGAAAATGGAGGATGTAATAAAAGGGCTTGCCTTTCTCATGCGCCGTGAAAAGATCGATCGCATCGTTGCCCTGGATGATTTTGACGTTGAAAAAGCGGCCTTATTGCGTGAAGAATTCCGTATTCCGGGCATGGGGCAGACGACCGCCCGCTATTTCAGGGACAAACTCGCCATGAGGCTCAGGGCGCGTTCTGCTGGAATTCCCGTGCCGGCATTCACACCCATTTTCAACGACGGGATGGTAAATGCTTTTATCCGGGATACTCCCGGCCCATGGATGCTCAAGCCCAGAGGGGAGGCTTCGGCCACCGGAATCAAAAAAATAGAAAATGCCGATCAACTCTGGAACCAGATCCATGGACTCGGCGAAGACCGGCACCTTTACCTGCTGGAACGTTTTTTAAAAGGACAGGTGTACCATATGGATTCCATTGTGCAGGATGGCATGGTGCTCTTTTGCCGGTGCAGCCAATACCTGGCGCCTCCTTTCGAGGTGGCTCACGGAGGCGGTATTTTCAGGTCAGTCACCCTGGAACCCGGAGATGAAGACAACCAGGCCCTGATCCGTCTCAATGAAGAAATCCTCAGCGGCTTTAATCTTCGTTCGAGCGCTGCCCATACGGAAGCCCTTAAAAGCGAAGAGGATGGTAAATTTTATTTTATTGAGACTTCAGCAAGGGTAGGAGGTGCCCACCTCGCCGAAATGGTGGAGTTTGCCACCGGCATCAGTCTCTGGGAAGAATGGGCAAAGGTGGAATATACCGCTGCATTGAATCAGCCCCACCCCCTGCATTCCTGGGACCCCGGCCATGCAGGGATACTGATCTCCCTGGCGCGACACAAAACCCAGGATTATAGCCGTATCTCGGATCCGGAGATTGTATGGACGATGACCGATATGGACCATCATTTTGGCTGCATCGTCAGATCCCATGACCGCAAGCGCATCATTGAGCTGCTGGACCGGTATACGGCTTTGGTGCAATCCGAATTCCACGCGACGGCCCCAGCCCCGGATAAACCCATACACTGATTTATATTCTCCGGGTTTGTTGGAAAACTTTTCCTAATCTCCTAACAGTAATTTTTATTACCGGCCAAGCGTAGGGGCCCAAGGACTTGTCCATGACTTTAGTCAAATAAAAGCGTGACAGTGATCAGGAGAATCCGTGGGATACGGTCCTAGCTTAGTAGATTCAAAAATTAATTATGAAAAAAGGCTTATTCTTCGGGATTGCCTTTTCAATAGGTTTGATGAGTGCGCTTCCAAACTTTATGATTTCTTTTCCTGATTTTTCTTTACCAAATAAACCGATCGATATGACAGGATATGGGCCAGCCTTTGCTGCAGAAAAAGTATTCACCGGAACCGAGGTTAAAGCAGCGACCCCGCGTTTCTTTCCCACCGAGGTGAAAGATACGGCCCCGGATATCATTTCCCTGGTATCGGATGCTGCTGAACGGATTCGTATCAAAGGCGAAGCTGCATTTGATGAATTCCGGATGGAAGGCAGCCGGTGGCGTAAAGGAGATACATATATATTTGTATTGGATCCTTCGGGAAACATGCTGGTGCATGCCGATCCTCAAATGGAAGGCAAAAACCAATTGGCCCTTGAAGACATCAACGGCAAGCCGATCATCCGCGGCTTACTCGGCGCTGTGACCAACCTGCCGGATAAACGGGAGGGATGGTATCATTATCAATGGCCCGTTCCGGGAGGTCTGTTGCCTCGCTGGAAAAGCAGTTATGTCCGACTTGTCCACAGCCCGACCGGAAAAACTTTTATTGTTGGCTGCGGGGTTTATAATGACCGGATGGAGCGGGAATTCGTGGTGGACCTGGTCAAAGAAGCCGTGGGACAGATCGAAAAATTTGAATCGGCATCGTTCCGCTTATTCCACGATCCAAAGGGTCCGTTCATAGCAAAGGATGCATATATTTTTGTGATCAATGAACAGGGTGTGGATCTTGTGAACCCGGGATTTCCAAACCTGGAAGGACGCAATATCATGGATCTCAGGGATACCCGCGGCAAATTCCTGATCCGTGAAATGTTCCGGGTGGTTGAATCCCGGGGTGCAGGTTGGGTCGATTACATGTGGCCAAAACCGGGAGAAGGCGTGTCCACGCAAAAATCCACCTATGTTACCCGGGCAAAGATGGGGAACCAAACGGTCCTGGTCGGTTGCGGGGTTTACCTGGCCGACGCTCCCAAAGAACCGGCCCTGATTAAAAAAATGAATGCTTCTGAATTGATTGCCCTCGTACGCGAGGCGGCTGGGATCTTCGAAAAAAGTGGGGAAAAGGCATTCCCTCAGTTCAGGACGAAAGGGTCCAAGTGGTTCAGGGATGATACCTACTTTTTTGTCTGGAACATGGAAGGGATCCGGGTCTTTCATGCCGCTGAACCGGCCGGCGAAGGGCAGGATGTGAAAAGCCTGAAGGATATCCACGACCGGCCGATAGGTTATATGATCCTGGATGCCGCTTCCACGGGGGCAAAGGAAGGTTGGGTGCACTACATGTATCCGGAGCCGGGTGACATTTTTCCCACCTGGAAATCCACCTTCGTCAAAGGAGTGACTTTTCCGGACGGGAAACCTTACCTCATCGGTTGCGGCATATATCAGATGGAGATCAATAAATCCTTTGTGGAGGATGTGGTGGACCGTGCAGCCAGGCTCGTTGCAAAACAGGGCAAACAAGCCTTCCCTCAACTCCGCGATAAAAAAGGTCCTTTTGTATTCATGGATACTTATGTTTTTGTTCAAGATCTCCAGGGCACTGAACTGGTCAATGCCGCCCAACCCAGCCTGGAAGGGAGGAACCTGCTTGACCTTAAAGACCTGCGGGGGAAAGAAGTCGTGAAAGAACAGCTCGCGGCCCTGAAGACCGCGGAGAGTGCCTGGCTGGATTGTTATTGGTTCAAGCCCGGTGATAATTTGCCGGCGCTCAAAAGAACCTATTTGCGAAAGGTTCGTTTTGGTCCCGAAACCTACGTCGTGGGCTCAGGCATATATATTCAGGACAATAAGGAAAGACCCTTGGATATTTATAAAACGGCATGGAACGAAGTCGAGACCGACAAGTTCAGTGAACAGGTGTCCAGGCAGTTGATCAATGGAGGGAAAGGGACCCTGGCCAGGTTTGAGGTCAAAGTGGGTGCTTCAGTGGGACGGCATCAGCACGACAATGAAGAATATGTCCTGGCGCTTTCCGGGATGATGAAGTTTGTATTTGATGACCGTGAAGTATTGCTGAAAAAAGGGGAAGTCCTGATCATTCCGGCAAACGTTCCTCATTTTATTGAGGTCCTGGAGGATGCGGAGTTTTTCGATTTTTTTATTCCCCTGCGAATGGACTGGATGAAAGGGGAGGACCAATACTTGCGTAAAGAAAACTGATTGGGATAAAATAAACATGCCCTGGCTGGGCCAATAGATATTAGCCAATTGTTCAGTTGAAGCTTAGATTCGATTTAGCAAAGGTCAGTATAGCTCTTCCTCTCAAGTGGGGTATGGTTTAAGGAGGGAGGTTTGTGCCGGAGGCACTTCATGTGGGTAGAAATGGACAAGAAGAAAAATCTCGTCCCGGACGGGACGAAATAACCCCTTCAAATATGGGCTACCCATATTTTGGCCCTGTACGGGCCAATTGACGCCAGTTAATTGTTCAGACGCGGTATAACTTCGGTTTTATAGAAATACAAAGTGATTACTATTTTGCAGGGGTCGTAGTTAAGCTCCTCCTAAAAATTAAGCTCCTCGTGTTCGCCCTTGTTCAGACGAATCTTAGCTTCGGCGTTGTAGGCATACTCATGATTGCAGTTAGGACTGGGGGTCGGTGCTAAGCTCCGCCCAAACACTTAGGTCGGAGCCAAGCTCCTCTCATCTCCTCCCCAATATTCAAAAAGTTAATGACTGCCTGAACCCGACACATCTTGAGTTTTGAGCCGTTATGACCAGATAATGACGACCCTTTTTCTGCGAAGTGGATATTTAATATGGATGCCTCTGTTCCTGTCCTTTCCAGGCTGTATGCAAGAGACCCGTGTAAATCAGGATGTTTGTGTACTTTATCATATACAGAAAATTGAATCCTTTTCCAGGGTCCGGCTTCCGGAAGATTACCGGGTCAAATCGTTTGATGTCTTCGATGATCATACTTCCTATCAGGTCCGGTTCCGGTTGGATTATCCAGAAGAACAGATCAGGGATATGTCGGAGCGGTTCAGGAAAATCAGGCGGGAATCCAGCGGTCCGGGCTGGGGAAAATATCCTGCAGGATGGGAGTTTTTTCATCAGCCACTGCTTGATGAACAGTTCGTGCTCCGGATAGACACCCTGTCAGGGGAAGTGGAATACTCCTACCTTTTTATGTATTAATTAATAATTAAGGAATTGAAAGAATTAAGGGATTTATTCTTTCATTATTTTGCTTGAGATAAATGAATTTCCATTTTCAAGTTTCAACACGTAAATGCCGGGAGTCCAGGCATTGGTCTTGATCGTGGTTTTGTCTGCCATAAAATCCGAATAAACAAGTTGGCCGAGGGAATTGTGAATTTCAAATTTTAATTTTTTCTGATTTCCATCCAGGGCGATGTTCAGCTCATCGGAGGCGGGGTTGGGATACACACGGAGCCCATAGCTTGCTGATGCGTCCTCATTACCGGTGCTGGCCAGCTGAATAGTCCAGTTGAGCTTATAGGTATTCATGGCAGCATGGTTGTCGGCGCGGATGAGGGGAGTGGTGTCCAGGACCTCGAAGGATAAGGTGTTGTTTCCCGGGATGAGCTGGTTGGAGCGGATGAAGATGGAATCCCGGTTTACATAAATCAGATTGCCATTCAACATCCATTTGGTCCTGAGGGTATTTGGATTGGGTTTGTATAAATTGACTTTAAACCTCATGGAATCGGTGAGCAAGGTGACTGCCGGATCAACAGGAAAGCGGGATTGAACGGGTGTGCCGAAATGTTGCATAATCCTGAGTACGATGGCTTCCTTGCATACGGGACAAAATTCATTATTCAGAAAACGCATTTCGCAGGATTCATGCGGGCGATACCAGTTTTCCAGGCCGCCCGAGGTACCGTGAGGGTATATGCCAACCCCTTTAAAACCAATCCAGTTTTTCCACCTTACCTTCTGCGGATCTTTTTCCCTGGTCATGTTGGCCCGTTCACCGGCGGAGACTTCATTGACCCAATATTCGTCGGCAAGGCCGGCAAAGGAATGTCCTATTTCATGCACCATGATTTCAAAAGAAGCAGTATTGATGGAAGCGGTGGCGGCGGTGCTTCCACCGGAACCCCCATAAAAAGTGCTGTTCACCAGCATCAAAGGCTGGTCATAAAGTGGAAGGTTGTCGATGATGACATTATTGACTGCCGCCGGATTGGTGGGGACCAGCAAACGGTGGATGGAGACGTAATCAAAAGTGGAATTAAAATAATTATCCGTTGCCAATAGGGGATGTTCAGAGGCGGGCACACAATCGACCGCTGTGCGCGGATGATCGGCCCCGCTTTGTATGGAAGGGACTTTAATGGCGTAGACATTAAAATAATTGGCATATTCCTTAAAGGGGGATACCTGGAACAGGTAGTCGCCGGTATTCGTTACGTGTTCCCCGTATTTATTGATTTCTCCGGCCTGATAACCATCGCCTAAAAAGACCATGTTGATGAATTTCTGCGGATTTCCATTCCACCGGCTACTGTCTTTTGGAAAGGTTTGTGCCTGCAGGCCTGTGCCTGGGGCTAAAAACAGGAGGCAGGCACACCATTGGAAAATTGTCAAATGCGGTTTCATGGTATTTCTGTTCCCAGGGTTTTAGTTACCGGGAAATTTTATCATATCCAGGGTTCTTAACTGGTTGTTTTTCTCCACCTTATGCACCTGCAGATAAATCATCGCGGAGGTATAGGCAAAACGAAGCAATACTTCATTTTCCTGTAATTCCACAGGTTTCGAACCTATTGCCCCTTCTTCACCGGGAAATTCATATCTGGGATGCAGGGGCTGGATCACAATCAGCGTGTCCAGGTTTTTTTTATCCCTGTCCTGGATAAAACACAGGAAATCATTTTCACGGAAAGCAGCGGGCTCCGGTTCCGTGTATTTCATAGGGGCATCAACAATCCGCGAATTGGGAATCGATACCTGGTAGTCATTTCCTTTTTTCTCAATGCGAAGGGAAAGAAGCATGGTCCTGGGGGATTCATCGGCCTCACGGGCAGCAGGGGCCAGTGATTTTTTTCCACAAGCCAGTAGCGTGAAAAAAAGTGCCAGGGCAAGGCAGGACGGCGCTTTCATTTTGAAAAAATAAGACGGACAAAAGGCCCGCTGGGTTGGTTGATGGTAAAAGAGATTTGTAAAGACATCATATAGGTCTGTTTTAAATAGGCCATGAAGCTTTTCATTTTCTTTTCACATTTTTACACCGGTTTGGAAATAAATATAAACAATTATGCAAAAATTATTCACCTTGATGATCATCGGCATGACCTCCCTGCATGCCGGGCTCCTTGCGCAATCCGCTCAAAGCCTGATGAATGAACCCCTTGATCTCAGCCGGGATTTCAGGGATTATACCAACACCTATTTCCTCGCAGACAGCCTGGCCGGTTTTGATCCTTCGACAGCCAGCGGAGGGGTGTTGTGGAGAAGATCTGAATATTTTCCGGCTCATGCCTTCAACTACACCCAGCACGGAATACGCAGGACGGTGCAGAATGAATTTCCTGCGCGGGAATATGCTGCCGACCCGGTATGGCCCTTCCGGCTGGATTTCGTTTCCGCTAAGACCATTCGCCTAAGGATGAATACCGGTGTGAGCCGGTCCGAAACGGACACCCTGATGATACCGGCGGGCCGGGTACCTGCAGATAAAAGCTGGATTTATACACGAATCTCAGGAGGCCATCAATACAAGAGCAATCATGGCATGGTGCGGATATACGAGCAACCCTGGGGTGTGGAAATTTTTGACGGTCAGGGCAAGTCACTAACCAAAACCCGCCATCAGTCTGACAACAGAGGCTTTTGTCAAACCATGCCCTTCTGTTATGTGCGTCGCGCGGCCGATTACAGCAGAAGTGTGGGCGCGGTCTTCACCCTTGCCCCGGATGAAAAGATTTTCGGCTGCGGGGAGTCCTTTACCAAACTCAATAAATACGGCCAAAAAGTGAATCTCTATACCTGCGATCCAAATGGAGTGGAAACCGCAGGCATGTACAAGCCTATTCCGTTTTTTATGAGCAGCAGGGGCTACGGGATGTTTATGCATACTTCCACACCCATCACCTGTGATTTTGGAAACAGCTACGGGGCTTCCAACGCCTTGTGGATCGGCGATGAGGCCCTGGATCTTTTTGTTTTTCTCGGAAAACCCAAGGACATCCTCGATGAATATACCACACTGACCGGAAAGGCACCCATGCCACCTCTTTGGTCCTTTGGGTTATGGATGAGCCGGATTACCTATTTTTCAGAAGCCGATGGCAGGAATGTGGCGGCCAAACTGCGAGCCAACCGCATACCCACAGATGTTCTGCATTTTGATACCGGCTGGTTTGAGACGGATTGGCGCTGTGATTATGAATTTTCCAAAACCCGGTTTCCGGATGCCCGGGGTATGATCGCAGACCTGGATAAAAATGGTTTTAAAACCTGCCTTTGGCAACTTCCTTATTTCGTACCAAAAAACAAATTATTTCCAGAGATTGTGGACCAGGGCCTTCATGTAAAAAATGCAAAAGGAAATATCCCCTTTGAAGACGCTGTCCTTGATTTTACCAATCCCCGGACCCTCGACTGGTACCGGACTAAAATCGGAGGCCTGCTCAATCTGGGCGTAGCCGCGATCAAAGTGGATTTTGGCGAGGCAGCCCCTTTTGACGGTATTTATTCCAATGGCCGGACGGGATACTATGAGCACAATCTTTATCCGTTGAGGTACAACCAGGTGGTTTCCGACCTGACCCAGCAAATGCACAACGAAAGGATCATCTGGGCCCGCAGTACCTGGGCGGGCAGCCAACGGTATCCTTTGCATTGGGGGGGAGACGCCGAGACTTCTGACATGGGCATGGAAGCCCAGTTGCGCGGAGGGCTTTCCCTGGGCCTTTCAGGTTTTACGTTCTGGAGCCATGACATCGGGGGATTTACCCGGAGGACCCCGGAAAACCTGTACCGGAGGTGGTTGCCTTTCGGGGCTTTGTCATCCCATACACGTTGCCATGGACAGCCTCCCAAAGAACCCTGGGATTATGGCGATGATTTTCAGAATTATTTCCGTTCGGTGATTGAAATGAAATACAGCCTGATGCCTTATATCTATACCCAGTCCCTCCTGGCCTCGGCAGCCGGATTGCCGATGACCCGGGCGCTCTTTGTAGAATTTCCGGAGGACCGTGGGGCCTGGGATATCGAAAATCAATATTTATTCGGATCCGATATCCTGGTAGCGCCTTTGTTTGAAGAAGGCCAGCTTTCCCGGGAAGTATACCTGCCGGCAGGAAAATGGATTGATATGCAAAACGGAAGATCTTATTCCGGAGGCTGGCATCACATGAATGCCGGCTCGGTACAGGCCATTATCCTGATCCGGGATGGTACGGTGCTGGCTCGCCTCAAACCGGCCCAATCCACGCGCGACCTGGACTGGAATCAGATCGAACTGGTTGCTTTTACCACTGGCACGGAAGCAAATGCTTTATGGTCAATGCCGGGTGAATCAACAACCCGTAAACTCAAACTGGTTAAAAAGAAAAAGGGGTTTGAACTTATCCAGGATGGCTTGCCTTCGAAGGCAAACTTCAGGATTTTGTCTTTTGAGCAGGCTTTGATCAAATAATTGATCACGGCCTAAAACTGTTTGGACTAAGCTTGGCTTCGGCCTGGCACAAATAAAGTGTATTACATTTTTGCAGGGGGTCGGAACCCGGCTCCTTCCCAGCAAGAAATCTAAACCAGATTATCCAGATCCACCGGAAGCTTATAGATCCTTTTCTGCGTAAGGTTAAAAATGGCATTACCCAGTGCGGGTGCGATGGGAGGCAAACCGGGTTCTCCCACACCACCGGGTCTTTCCAGGTTGTCCATGATATGCACTTCCACTTTTGGCATTTCCGACATGCGCATGACCTGGAACTGGTGGTAATTGGTTTGATCGCATTTGCCTTCAGAAAAGGTGATGCCTCCTTTAATGGCGGAGCTCAAACCCATGGAGATATTTCCTTCCGTCTGGGCCTTCACATTGTCCGGGTTGACGTATTGTCCGCAATCGATGATTGAAGTGACTTTCACAATCCGCACGCCCTTGTCTTTGCGGGCTATTTCCACCATAGCAGCGCTCATGGATTCAAACGAGCGGAACATGGCGATGCCCCGGGCATGGCCTTCGGGAAGGGCAGGGGATGCTTTTATGATGTTCTCGAGTTTTTCCAGGATGGCGAGGTCGCGCTTGGAATTGCGCAACAATTGTTTGCGGGCCGCTAAGGGATCCAGTCCGGCCTTATGGGCCATTTCATCGATAAAACATTCCTGGCCCCAGGCAAAATTGGATGCATAGACCGAACGCCACCAGAGAATCGGAATCGGGGTCTTTACCCTGCTGTAAGACAGATGGTGAACCGGAAATCCGTATTTATGATTTTCCTTGCTGAGTTCTCCTGCAAGCCAATCGTCTGCTTTATAATCCGGCAGTCCGTTCCAGTGCTGGCCTTGAATGGATTCCCCGATAGCCTGATGACTAAGGGCGGACAAGCGGTTATTGTCGCCGATCACTCCCCGCATCCGGCTAAGCATTGCCGGGCGGAATGGGCCCTGCATCATATCTTCTTCACGGGACCATATAAGTTTGACCGGCGCTTTCACCTGCCTCGACAGGTCGATGGCTTCTTTCATAAAATCCATAAAAGCCTTGCGTCCAAATGAACCGCCGAGCAATTGGGGATGGATTTTTACTTTTTCTTTGGAGATCCCGAGGTATTCAGCAGTTTCATCCAGCGCGCCGTCGGGGCCCTGTATTGGCGCCCAGACTTCCACAGAACCGTCTTCTTTTACATGGGCAGTAGCGTTGACGGGCTCAATGGCTGCATGGGCCAGGAAGGGGGTTTCATATATGGATTCCAGTTTTTTCTCAGCAGCAGCAAAAAGCGCGTCGAAATCCCCCTCCTCTTCCGCACGCACTCCGGGTTTGGCAGCGGCGGAATAAGCATCTTTAAAATATTTTTCTGTATTCAGGGTTTGGGCCAGGTCTCCATGGTCCCACTGAACAGTCACCAGTTTGCTGGCTTTGACTGCGGCCCAGTAATTATCGGCGATCACGGCTATAGCTTCTGACTTGCCTCCGGGGTAAGGATGTTCTGTTTTGACCACCTTTTTTACCCCTGCCACTGCAAGGGCCTGTGAGGCATCAAAACCGACCAGTTTGCCCTGTACGGACGGTGCATGGATGACCGTGGCATAAAGCATGCCTGGTACCACCACGTCAATCCCGAATACCGCGGTCCCGTTGACTTTGGATGGGATGTCGCTCCTTTTATGGTATTTGCCCAGGATTTTAAAATCCTTGGGGTCCTTCAGTTTCGGACTTTTGGGAACTTCCAGTTTAGCCGCATCTTTGGCCAATTCACCATAACTGTATTTGTTCTCAGTACCGGTCAGATAAACTATCCCTTCAGAGGCATGACATTTTTCCGGACTGGTGTTCCAGCGGCCTGCGGCTGTTTTGACCAGCATTTCTTTGGCTGCCGCGCCGGCTTCCCTGAGATCAAACCATAAACCCCTGACTGTACTGCTCCCTCCGGACCCCTGGGAGCCGTATTTGGCCTGACCATCTGAATGCATGATCTGGATCTGGTCCATGCGAACTTCCAGTTCTTCAGCGATCAGGGAAGTGACTGCCTGGATCGAGCCCTGACCCATGTCCGGGCGGCTGTTGACCAGAGTGATGATGCCATTGGTGTCAATGAGCACGAAAGGATTGAGTTCGGTGGTCAGATTGCTTTCAAAGAGTTTGACCAGGGAATGCCCTTCTGCATTGGCCCGTACTCCGATCATCAGGCCGGCCGTTCCGAGCAAACTTTGTTTTAAAAATCTTCTTCTTTCCGTTGAAACTGTTGAAATAGACATATCAATATGGAATTGAATTCATTAAAATAAAACATTATTCCCATCAATGGGTGCCCATGGTTTTGGGTTTCGCAGATCCGGAGGCGCGGTGAATGGCTTTTCGGATCCGGTCGTAGGTACCGCAGCGGCATAGATTCCCATTCATATAGGTATCGATTTGATCATCGGAAGGTTCCGGATATTGCGCCAGCAAGGCTACGGCAGACATGATCTGGCCGCTCTGGCAATAACCACATTGGGGCACCTGTTCTTCCACCCAGGCTTCCTGGACGGCATGGAGCAGTTGCGGGGTGCCAATGCCTTCAATCGTGGTGATCTTTTGTTTTTTCTTTAAAGCGCTCAAAGGAAGGGAACAACTTCTGACCGGCTGTCCATCCAGGTGGACGGTACAGGCTCCGCACTGGGCAAGTCCGCAGCCATATTTGGTCCCCTTTAATCCGACGAGGTCACGAATGGCCCAGAGCAGGGGCATGTCTTCTTCAGCTTCAATTTTGTAGCGCTGGTCATTGATGGTAAGGTTGAATGTAGCCATATGTTTAAATAAAAAGTAAAAATAGAACTTATCGGGCAGTCAGTAGGGACATCAAAACTTAAGGAATACTTAAAAAGCAATGCCTGATCAGTCCGGGAAATCTGCACGGGACCTCCTGTATTGGAAGCTCCTCACCGGTTCAATGTGTCCGATTGGCAGCCAGGGACCGGGTTTCAAGCCATTTGACCATGAGTTGCCCACTGAGACGGAGATAGCGGTCGCGCTTGTAATAATTGGTGAGCCGGTTGTTGCGGTCGATTCTGGGCTGGTCGGGGGTTTCACCTTCAAAAACCGCGTAGACATCCTGGTCTGCATTTAACCTCATTTGATCGCGGTTGAAAGCGGACTTTTCCCGGATAGCCTTGCGCTGTTCACGGAATTGGTTTTCCGCCAGCGAACGGGGGCCATCATTTTGGCCTGCCAGCCACCTGGCGTTTTCTTCAAACTGTTGCTGCCCGCCAGCACTGTCTAATTTCTGCAAATAGTCCCTGAGTGCAGGGATTTCCGAAATGGATTCTGCCCATGCCGTGTATTGCAACTTGTTGGTCTGGTCCCAGGGCAGGGCGGTGGGCTGGTCTTTTTCCTTGACTTTATAATTTTCGTAATAGCCCTTGAGCCTGATATCGGGTTCCACCCCTTTGAGCTGGACGGATTCGCCATTGATGCGGTAATATTTTTGCATGGTAATGTGCACGCTGCCCAGGTCAAAGGAGCCCGCCTGGCCTGCATTTAGATTGAAAGGCCTTTGTACGGTGCCTTTTCCATAGGTGTCGGATCCGATGATGATGCCTCTTCTGTAATCCTGGATGGCGGCGGCAAATATTTCAGAGGCCGATGCGCTGAATTCATTGACCATGACGAATAAGGGTCCGTCATAAACCACTTTATTATCCCGGTCCATATATACCCCCGGCCTTCCGGAGCGGCTTTTTACCTGCACTACCGGACCCTGGGCAATGAACAAACCTGCCATGTTGACGACTTCCTGGAGGCTTCCCCCGCCGTTGCCGCGAAGGTCAATGACGATGCCATCGACCTGGTTGTTTTTGAGTCGTTCCAATTCTTTAGCCACGTCTTCTGAACAGGAGCGGCCGTTCTGGTCACCGAAGCTGGTATAAAACTTGGGGAGGTTGATGATGCCTATTTTTTTATTCTGTATGTTGAGCACATTGCTTCGGGCGAACGTTTCTTCCAGTTTCAGTTCTTCGCGGATCAGTTTAAGAACCCTGATCGTGCCATCCATTTTTTTCAGGGTGAGGGAAACCACCGATTTGTCGGCCCCTCGGATCAGTTTCACACCATCCGTGGTGCTAAAGCCCGCGACATCGACGGGTTTGTCATCGCCCTGGCCCACTTTGAGAATAAAATCACCCGCTTCCACTTCCCCGGACCGCCAGGCTGGGCCGCCGGCCGTGACGGCTGCTATCTTGAGGTAACCGTTTTCTTCCCCGATCTGGGCGCCGATGCCGTAAAATTTTCCTGAAATGTTTTCATCCCATGTCCGTTTTTCCACAGGAAGAAAATAATCGGTATGAGGATCCATCAGATTGACGATGCTGTTGAGATAGACACTGAAAAATTCATCGTCCGTATTCTGATGGACGTATTGGTCCATTCTTTTTTTGGTAGCCTGAAGCGCCAGGTTTCTGGCTTCCTGTTCCAGGACAACATCCGTCCTTGACTTTATCGAATCCGCGGTAGCTTGTTCCCGGATTTCTTTCAGGTCGACATATTTTTCGAGCACCTGGTATTTTATTTTCCCGGTCCAGGCCCGGGTGCGTTCTGAAAGGGATGACGGATAAGTCTTGCCGGGATCGTACCACTCCTCCTGAGCGGAAGAAAAAACAAAGGGCTTTTCAAACCAAGAGGGAAATTCCACGCTCAGTTCGGCGACCCGCTCTTTATACCTGGCCAGCACCTCATAAAAGAAATGGGCTGTCTGCCCGTTCAATTCATCATCGAGTATGGTTTTGTATTTCTCAAAACCGGCGATATCCGATTGCAGGAAGATGTTTTTTTCACTGTCCATCCGTTTAATAAATTCATTATAAATCTCTATGGACAGTTCATCATTGAATGGACGAGGGCTGTAGTGTCCTTGCTGGATCACCTTGGCCAGGGTATGGAGGGTCTGGTCGTATTTGTCTCCCGGAGTGTCGGAATACCTCAGCGCGGGCAGAGTAAACAGTACGCTGAAGCAAATGAATACGCTGACCGTTTTTTTCCAGATGGTTTTAGTCATGATGAACGGATTATGGCTTTGGACAAATGTACTGGATTCTGATAGCATCTGTCTGCCTGACGGATCTTAAGAGGTTCATAAAAAAAAGGAGGACGACAACAGGCGCCCTCCCCGGAATGCTCTACTTTATATTGGATGAACCGCTCCGCTTCAATCCACGGACCTTGCGGATCAATCGGACAAAACACCTAAGACTTACTGCTGCAAGGAATACAAACTTAAGCCTGTAATCTGCATTAGGATTCACCCGGAAAGGGGGATTTGTGAAATGACTGATGGTTGGATTGAAAATTTACCCGGATGATCAGATCAGTTTATCCTGCCGGGCAATCCTCAATGCTTCCTCCTTGGAATTGACATCGAGTTTGCTGTAGATGTTTTTGATATGGGTTTTTACCGTTTCCTTGTCGATAAAGAGCTCGGAGGCAATGCGGGTTCGGCTTTTGCCTTCGGCGATGCCTTCTAGGATCTGGGTTTCCCTTTTGGACAGGGGGGATTGGGAATTTTTACGAAAGGACTGGATGACCATTTTGGCGATATTGGCGCTGAGGGGTCCGCCGCCCTGCATGACTTCGGTGATGGATTCAATGATTTTGGATGAAGGCGTGTTTTTGGTCAGATAGCCGGAAGCCCCCATGCTCAGTGCTTTGAATATGTTTTGTTCATTTTCATATACCGTCAGAATGATGACGTGGGCAGCAGGATATTTTTTCTTGATGCGCGAGATGGCATCGAGGCCGTTGATGCCGGGCAGTTCAATGTCCAGCAGGATGACATCGGGGAAGTCGGAAACAAGATAAGGCTCGGCTTCTTCGTAGCTTGCATAGCTGTTGACCATTCTCAGACCATCCGAAAGGTTGACCAGGTAGGTAAATCCTTCCCGGATGGTTTGGTCGTCTTCGATGATAATGACGCGGGTGACCATGATCCTGATTTAGTGATGTAAAACAATTAAGCGAGGTAAAGTTCGTGGATCCGGGAAATATTTTATCCCACCGTCCGGGGGATTTTAATTTTAATCCGGATCAGGGTTCCCTGCGGCGTATTGGGGAGAAACTGAATCTGTCCTCCGACGCGGGAAATCCTTTTTTGCATATTGTCCAGCCCGTACCCTTTTTTAATTCCATTTTTTTCCGGCATCCCAATCCCATTGTCCCGGATCTCAATGGTAAGGCCGGTGCCGTCAAAAATGGTTGAGGGCACCAGGCTAAACTCAATGGAAGCATGAGAAGCATTGGAATGTTTAAGGATATTTCCAAATGCTTCCTTGCATACCATGATCAGATTTCGACTGTATTCAAAAGGGGGCTTGATCTCCCCGAATGCCGGATCCGGCGGACAAGATTTGAAAGTAATCTTCGAGTCCTGGAACAATTCCGTACCAAAATTCTGGATGCGCCCCGCAACATCCATGAGGCTGTTGTTGCCCGGGGCAAGCGCCCAGATGATGTCTTTGGTGCCCATGTACAATCCCTGAATGTTTTCGCGGATTTGCGCCATGAGTTTGTTTTGTTCTTCATTGCCGGACAACTTGGTCTGCAGGATATCGGTGAGCAGGGAGAGGCGGGTGATTTTATTGCCTAGGTCATCGTGAAGGTCTTCCGAAGTGCGTTGCTGGATCAGCAATTGTTCCTGCATCCTGGCTTCTTTCAGCAGGCGCCGTTGACGAGCCCTGAGGATCATCCTGATCTTCTGGATCACCGCGCCCGTCAATACGAGGAAAAGCACGGCCAGCAGCCTGAACCAATTGGTCTGGTAAAAGGGTGGCTGGATGCTGAATGGATAGGCAAGTTCGCTGGAATAAATGGGCGATTCGCTGTCCAGCATTGCCCTTGCCCGGAAAACATAATCTCCGGGCGCCAGGTTGGGATAGATCACGGAGGGTATTTGGTCCGGTACGGAATAAGCCGTATCCGCACCGGACAGGAAATACTGATATTTCAGCTTTTCCGGAGCGCTTAAATGGACCGCAAGGAGTGAAAAGGAGAGGTGGTTTTGGCGGTGACTGAGCTTTAAGTCGCGTGGAATCCGGTACCAGGCAACCAGGCTGTCGCGCCCCATGGTGGAATCCGGAAGATTTGAATGTACCGCTACCGATTTAAGGTAGATACGTGGGGGAAGGAGAGGGGCCGACGGTTTGGGGTCATAGATATAGATGCCTTTGGTTGTGCCCGCCCATATTCGTCCACCGGGATCTTTCAGAATTGCGTTTTGGTTACACTCCGGGCCCAGTTTCTGATTCGCCGATTTAAGTGGCCTCACCTGAAAGGTTCCGGATGCTTGATCAAAGCCGACTTTGTTGAGGCCATTGATGGTGCCTACATACAGCGACGCTCCATCCGGGAGAATGCTGAAGGTCATATTGGATGAAAGGCCATTTTTCTCATTGCATACGTACGAGGTTCCGGTTCGCGGATCCCAGACCAGCAGGCCGTTTTCCGAAGTGCCGAAAACCAAATGATCGCCCCACCGGTGTATCGATCCAATTACAAATCCCTTCGTTCCGGGCACCTCATAGGGTTCAACCTGGTATTGTCGGTTGATGCTGAATACGCCTTCGGCAGTGCCCAGCAATAGGGTGTCCGGATTGAGTTCGAAAGTCGAAAAACAAGCCATATGAACCTCAGGGATTGGAATAGCCCGGCCATTTTCTATCCTGGAAACGGTCATCGGGCTGGTTAACCAGATCACACCCCGGGAATCCTGGTTGATAGAAGTGAAATGTTTGGGAAATTTGGGAGTATTCCAACCCACCCGTTCATATTTATTATTGCTGAAGCGCCATAGCCCATCTCCCGAAGTGCCGATCCATACGGCTTGGGCTGCATCCACAAATACACAGACGATCTTGCTGGCTTCCTTGTTGCCGGTAGGAAAACGTATGCTTCTGATGGTTTTGTCCCGGATCAAGGAAAGGCCATTTTCAAGTGAACCTGCCCAATAATTATTCTGATGGTCTCTGGCCAGGCCCATGATGATGTTGCCGCTCAGTCCGCTGCCGCGGTCGTAGATCCTGAAGGATTGGTCATGAAATTTGAAGATGCCATTGCCATCCGTTGAAAACCAGAGATTTCCTTCCCGGTCATTGAAAATATGGAAAACCGCATTGTCCGTAAGGCCCTGGAGCAGGCTGATGTGTTCGGGGCCCTGCCCCGGGCTGAGCTTATACGCTCCCCGGGTGGTACCGAGGAAAAGGTTACCAGAAGAATCCTCTTCAAGGCTTAAAAGGGGTGAAGGGATCCCAATTTCTTTTTTGACCAGCCTGCCCTGGTTACAGGAATACAACCCGCCCCGGCCGATCACCCACAGGCCTTGTCCGGAGCGGCTCCACATCATTTTGCGGATCACCATCCCTGAATCCGATGCCGTGAAAGGGCAATAAACCTGCCATTGTCCCCCGGACCATTTATAGATCCCTTTTTTTGAAAATGAAGCGTATAGTCCCGAGGTATCCGAAACAATAGCAGTTACTACTTCTGTTGTATCTGAAAATGGTTCGAGCAATTGGGTGCCGGGATTGTATTTGTACAGCTGCCGGCCGCTGAGCAGGGCTACAATGCTTCCATCCGGTGCCTGGGCCAGGTCATTTACATGTCTTCTGCGGTTTTGCGGGGCAATGGCAATGGGCCTGAATCCCGTCCCGTCATAAGCCTGGAGCCCGGCTTCCGTTCCTATCCATATGGTGTTTTTGTCATCGACAAATACCCGGCTGGTCAGGGAGTGCATGAGGCCATTTCCGTAATTGAAATTGGTAAACGCATTGCCATCAAAACGGCTGATCCCGCCATAGGTACTGATCCAGAGCATGCCGTATTTATCCTGGGCGGTATTGTTGACCTGGGATTGTACAAGGCCTTCTTCAATATTGTAATTGACAAAATCGTATTTCTGTCCCGTGCAGGGGATGGCCCATGATTGTGCCACCAGGACAAAAAGGATGGGAACGTATCTATGCATCAGGCCGGGAATCATAGGATTTAGACCGGTGGGATTATTCCTATCGGGTATAAGATACAAAAATGCCTTTTTTCTTACTTTGTCCATCACCCCAAAAGGGTGAACCTCCCCTTTGTGTTCTGCAAAGTCGGATCATTCCAGGGGCAGAAGGCATGCACGAAATCTTATGTAATAAGAATTTAATATATAAATTATTAAAATATAATTGATTTCGGGTGCATTTAATTCCAGGCAGCCACTCAGGCACAGCTTCCTTCGAATCGATTAAAAAAACAGGCTAAGACGAGAAACTATTGTATAGGGTATCTCTGTTAAGAATGTAGTATATTTAGGGACTGATTAAGCGGTTTAATTTAGGAGAAAAATCGTAACTATTTTATCATCCTGGTTGTGGAACCAAGATCATTTTTATATTTTTACCCGAAAACAACAGCATATGAACAAGATATTTACTTTTATTTTGGCAATGATCATGATGGGTGCCTGCGTCAGCAAAAAAAAGCACGACATGGTTACCAAAGAACGGGATTCCACCGCTGAAGAAAAACGCCAGTTGATGGCTCAGTTAAAACAGAGCCAGGATCAATACCAGGACCTGATGAAAAAATATCAGGACGAACAAAACAAACTGAAATCGGATATGCAAATGTCCGAATCCAAGGCCATGGAGCTGCAAAACCGCATCAAGAGCCTGGAGGCCCAACTGGAAATGGCCAATAAAACCAATACCAACCTTCTCTCCCGGTTAGAAGACATGTCCATCATCAGCAAAGCCGGAGCAGAGAGCATGCAGAAATCCATCGATGCCATCAATCAGCAATCCAAATACATCCAGGGCCTGAATACCAAGATCCAGATGAAGGACTCGCTGAATATGCAACTGGTCATGAACCTCAAGCGCTCGCTGGGTGACATCAATGACCAGGATGTTCAGATCGAGGTGAGAGGCGGCGTGGTTTATGTCTCCATTTCCGACAAACTGCTGTTCCGTTCCGGCAGTTATGACATCAACCCGGCCGGCGAAGCAGTTCTGGGTAAGGTAGCGAAGGTGCTCAATGACCACAAGGAAATTGATATCCTCGTCGAAGGACATACGGATAATGTGCCGATTGCTACGGATAAGATCAGTGACAACTGGGACCTCAGCGTACTGCGTTCTACCTCAGTGACCCGTATGCTCCAGAAGAAATTTGGAGTTGAACCCAACAGGATGACTGCTGGCGGAAGAGGTGAATATGCACCCAAGGATTCCAATGACAACAGGGAAGGCCGTCAATCCAACCGCCGTACAGAAATCATCATCACTCCCAAACTGGATCAGTACATCAACTTGCTCGCTCCGGCTGAGAAGTGATCATATCAGGACGAATTTCCAGAATAATTAAAATGCTGGTAGTCTTTGCGGGCTATCAGCATTTTTT
>CAYOPD010000061.1:0-24039 GCA_964405735.1 uncultured Saprospiraceae bacterium
AACTGATCAACTGATTAACTGATCAACTGATCAACTACCTACTGAAGCTGCACCGGCCCCATCCCGCAATGATCATGCAGGATCACCCCATTTTCGGCCAGCGGCTGGATATCGGTGCGGATAAAGGCACTCACGGAATCTTTGATATGGGCAGGATAAAGAATATGGGGATTGGGCCCCGCATCCAGTGAAAAATAAACCGGCAGGCCGGTTTCCTTCCGGAAGACCCTTACTTTATGCAGGACACTCAGGGTGTTTGGCAATAATAAAGTATAACCCGGACTGGAGCACATCATCAGGGCATGAATGGTCATGGCTTCGGTTTCAGCGATTTCTCCAAACCTTTTCAGGTCCCCGTTTTTTAAAACCTGGAACAATTCGCGGGCATTGGCTTTAGCCTGGGCATAACGGCTCTCTGCAAAGGGATGTTCATTCATCAGGGCATGCCCGGAAGAACTGCTGATGGCTTTTTCATCGCTGCTCACGATCACGATATCGTCGTGGTAGGTGGCAAAGACCGGATCAAACCGCTCACAGGCGATGGCATAGGCATCGGTGCTGTTGGGTATGCCATCCGATTGTCCCCAGGCTGCAAAACAAGGATATACGGATCGACAGGCGCTTCCGGAAGCCAGGCGGGCTATAAAGGACGCTTTTAAGAAAAACTGCTTGTCACTAAACCGCTTATAGAAATCCTGTTCCAGGCTGACCAGGCAAAGGGCAATGGAACTCATGCTCGAGGCGGAAGAAGCCAGGCCGGCCGAATGGGGAAATGAGTTTTTGGAATGAAACTCTAACTCCAGCTGATCGATGAATGGGAAATATTCCTTTACGCCTTCAATAAAATGCACGACCCGGTCTTCAAAAGAAGGGCTTCGTTCATTATTGAAATAATACCGGATGGGGTCCTCGCCACTTCCTGCAGGTTTATAAAACAAATGCGTTTCGGTAAATGAATCTTCCAGGGTCATGCTCAGGCTGGGGTTGGCGGGAATCTGCCGTCCAAATTTTCCCCAGTATTTGACGATGGCAATATTGGACGGGCTTCTCCAGGCCAGGTGGCCCGCTTTGACAGGCCCCAGGGGCTGAGACGATGGAATTAAAAATTCATTCATGAAGCGCTAAAGATAAGGCACATGCCTTATCTGGAACGGTGGAATTGTTGAATGGGCCGGGGAGACCGGACTTTTTAAGGATCCGCAATCTGCTTTCTTAAGTGCTTATCTTGGGCCAAAAATCTCAATCAGTGGCAAGGGTACATATCATTATGGGGGTTTCCGGTTCTGGAAAGACTACGATCGGACAAAAACTGGCTGAAACAATAGGCCTGCCGTTTTTTGACGGAGATGACTTCCATCCACCCGCCAATAAAACAAAAATGAAAGCCGGTATTCCCCTCAGTGATGAGGACAGGCAGGAATGGCTGGGAGCAATGAACCGGCTGATCCTGGCTCAATCCAAAGAAAAAGGAGCGGTGATTGCCTGCTCGGCATTGAAAGAAAAGTACAGGAACGCCCTTTCCAAAAAGATGGAGTCGCCCATCTCCTGGATCGTGCTCCGGGGAGATTACGAATTGATCCACGATCGCATGATGGCCAGAAAAGATCATTTTATGCCGGCCGGCCTGCTGCAATCCCAGTTTGAAGCGATGGAATATCCGGCCTATGGATTGCATTTATCCATTGAAGACGGGCCGGAAAAAATGGTCGATACCATCCTCGATTTTCTTGAAAAACCGGAATTTGGCCTGGTTGGCCTGGGGGTTATGGGTAAAAGCCTAGCCCGGAACCTGTCTGCAAAAGGAGTCCGGATGGCTTTATACAACCAGTATGTGCCGGGTAAAGAAGAAAAAGTGGCTGAAAAAACCATTGCGGCTTTTCCCGAATTGGCCTCCTCCAGGGGTTTTGATGACATGCCTGCTTTCGCAGAATCCCTATCCAGGCCCCGGAAAATTTTTCTCATGGTACCGGCCGGCCCTCCGGTGGATGCCGTCATCCAGCAACTGCTTCCATCCCTGTCCCCGGGGGATATCCTGATGGACGGCGGCAATTCGCTTTTTGAAGATACCGACCGGAGGATATCCATGCTTTCTGCCTGTAGTATCCATTACCTGGGAATTGGAGTATCTGGAGGAGAAAAAGGGGCGCTCACCGGCCCATCCATCATGCCGGGTGGTTCATTCGAGGCCTGGGAAAAAGTCAGTCTTTATTTAGAATCTGCTGCAGCCAAAGACAAGGCGGGGCAAGCCTGTTGCACCTATATCGGGCCGGGTGGTTCCGGCCACTTTGTCAAAATGATCCACAATGGCATCGAATATGCCGAGATGCAATTGCTTGCAGAGGCCTATTGGATACTGAGAAAAGGCATGCAGTACAGCCCGGATCGCATCGCGGACCTGTTTGAGCTTTGGAACCAGAGGGAGGCCTCGGGTTATTTGCTCGAAATCACCATCAAAATCCTCCGCTTTAAAAAAGAAGGTAGCCTGGTCCTGGATGAAATTGCCGACATCGGAGGCAGCAAAGGCACCGGCAGCTGGAGCCTGAATGCTGCGGCCCGCCTGGGCATCCCGGCAAACCTTATCGGGGAAGCCCTCTTTGCACGTTATTTGTCTTCATTCAAAGAAATGCGGGAGGAAGCCGCAAGACAGAGTGGCATTCATGCCGGCCTCGTCCAGGTAACCGAAAAACAACTCTATGAGGCTTACCAACTCGCCCGTTGGATCAATCACCACCAGGGCCTTGAAATCTTAAAGGCGGCTTCAACGCAATATCACTGGGACCTCAAACTGTCGGACATTACCCGCATCTGGACCAATGGTTGTATTATCCGTTCATCCCTGATGGAAACCCTTTCGCGCGCGCTTACAAGCACCGACCAGGTATTGCCATCCCATCTTTTCCTGGTCAGGGATTATAGCCGGTCGCTAAATGAAGTAGTTGCAACCGCATTAACGGCAAACCTGGCGATCCCCTGCCTGTCCGCATCTCTGAATTACCTGCTCGGTTCGCAATCTGCCGACTCCCCCGTAAACCTCATCCAGGCCCAGCGTGATTTTTTTGGAGCTCATACCTACCGGAAAAAAGATGATCCCTTTGGGAAGGCTTATCATACAGAGTGGGCGTGAAGCACTCCTTTCCTCCTGTCTCCATTCCTCCTTATCTCCTATTCAACAACAATCTCATATTGTTTCGAAAATACTTCTATCGATAACGGATATTCACCAAGTATCTTGTTATATCGGGCATTTTCTTCCGTCATGCGGTGTTTGGTCACCTCGATCCGGAGGCTATAGGTTCCTTTGTTTTCCAGCAGCTGGGTAAATGAGAAAGCCCTTTCTTCTTTCGGTTTAAGGTTATTGTCTGATATTTTTTTTGCCACCGGGTGCCATTGCCATTCTTCACCGATCCGGTGTACTTCTTCCTTTAATTTATTCCCGGAAGCATCCATCCATTGGTAACGGATCAGAAAAAAGCGTTCGGGGTCTCCGGTAGGTATGTTATGGCCCGCAAAACTGTTTTTTATTTTCAGCTGATAAATCAGGAGGTCGCCGGGAGCATAATTTTGATTGATGGTGCTTTCAGTAAATTCCATACTTTCCAACCGGTCCACTTCCCGGCCTTTGAATTTTGGTATACCCGATGCGGGAAAATGATGGAAATGGCCGGCCCGTCTGGGCATGCCCGGGAATACAGGCCGGTCGGTGGGGGGCATATGGCAGGAGATGCAGTTTTTACCTTCCTGTTTTGCCCAGTTGGCATTCCATTCATCACCGGTTTCAAAAGTGCATACCAGCTGAGGACTGGCTTCATCGACCACGTTATGGCATCCCAGGCATAATTTTTCCGATAGGAATTCAGGGTCTTTCAGGGTTCTGTGGGGGGCTTGACCTGACCCGATGGCCCCGATTACCTGGCCATCTCGAATATGGCAGGTGGCACAGGTAATGCTTTCCAGTTGCAGGCTTTTATCGAAATGGGGATTGGTTTCCTTCCATGGAGTTTTATAATCTCCGTTGATAAATCCCCGGACAATAAATTCCTGCTGATTCTGCAAAGGGGTATGGCAATTGAGGCAGGTGATGATATTGTCTTTATTCAACTCAGCCTGAAACTGGGGGTCCTGGAAGGCTACCGCATGGGTGGATTGTAACCACTCTTTGTAAATCTCCGCATGGCAGGTCCCGCAACTGGCTGCGCTGATGGAAAAAAGTCCTTGCGGAATGATTTGATGGGGTATGGGCGATTCCCAGTGTTTGGTGAGGAGAACGGTATCCTGTTCCCGGGTTTTTTGATTCTGGTCAGACCGGCGACAATTGGTCAGCAGGCTCTCCATAATTACAATCAGGGTGAGGAGGAGAATAAAGGTGATTGTTTTGCCGGGCATCGGGTAAAGTTAAGGGTTGGGACCGAGGTTCAATCTTCAATAAGCCATGAGAGATGGAGTGTCCAGGATGAAATCAGCCCGATCGTCACCCGGCCCGCTTCCTCCTCTCCTTCATCTCTCTCCAGGTGGTAATGAGGATGCCTTCTTTTTTGAGATAGGCTTTTAATTCCGGGTCCAGCATGGCCTCCAGGTCGGCCTGACGGAGTGGGCCAGAGTCGCTGATTTGCGAAAAAATATCAGAAGCGGAGGCACAATGCATGATCACAAAGGTGATTCCTGGTTTTAGCCCGGCAAAGGACTCGATGTATTTCTGGGTTTTGAATTTGCGCAGATCCGCTTTGGTCTTCATTTCGGGGGAGGGCTTCCAGCCATAACTGAAGTTGTGAAGGTCGTCGATCACCGGCAGGCCGGAGGCCCAGAGTTTTTCCCCGGTAGCTTTCAGGAAGGCCATGGTTTGTTCATCAAAAGGATTGGTTTGTTTCATCAGGGTATTGTGACCGGCGGGGAGCATGATGGGTATCTTTTGTTCCATACCCAGGCGGACGTATTTTTCCAAAAACGCAGGATGAGCAAAGAGAGTACCCATATGGGAATCGAGATGGGTGGGCTCCCATCCCAGTTTGCGGCAACGATCGAGTTGGGCCCTGATTTCTGTATCCACTTCCTCCGGGCTTGCATGGTTGACCACGGCCTGTACATTGGAGTGCATGGCGCCTTCGGCATCGATCAGGCCGGGCACCACGCTGGCGCCGGACAAGGGTTCCCATCGATAATCCTTCCATTCCGAGGTGAGGGTCAGGTGCAGGCCTGCGTCGGTTTCAGGATGTTCTTTTAAATAATGAAATATGCCGGGCACCCAGGGACAGGGCATCATGATGCTCCAACTGCTGGCGACTCCCTGTTCCAGGGCCTGGATGGCACCTTCATTGGACTCAAAGGACATGCCTACATCGTCTACGTGCAGGATGATCACCCGGTCGGTGGTTTTCCAGCCCAGTCTGGAAGCGTAGGTGTCCTGTGCACCTAAAGAAGAAATTAATGGAATTAAAAGAATTAAAAGAATTAAGGAAATGAAGGGGGAGGACCTGTGCATAGCAATTTTTTGATTGCACAAATTAATAATTAGTGGAGGAAGGGAGGAAGGGGATCGCCTGTGTCAGGCGACCCCTTTTACCTGTTGATTAAAAAATCCGGGAGATGGCATGGTTTCTCCCTCCTGTACGATTTTGAAATATCCTTTCTCAAGATTGGTCTTGAAGAATTTGTAATTCATCTCCACGGGAATGTCCAGGAAGGGAAACTTGACTTTTACCAGATCCGGACTGGAATCCAGGACCTGGATGGTATAGGCCTTCTGGTCCATGATGATCAGGTTAAACGGATTTTATTGCATGCCCAGTGCATAATAATATTCCCCGGGCAGGTCTTCATAGACGCCCTCCAATAAAACCCCTCCTTCTTTTTGCTCCAGGATTTTTACCAGTTCCTCCACTGAGGTGACCGGCTGGCCATCCACCTTGGTGATGATAAAGCCTTCGCGCATGTTTGAATTCTTACGCAGGGCTCCCGCATACAATTCTTTTACTTTCACCCCGCCCCGGATATCCAGCTTAGAGGCCGTTTTGGAATCGAGGGTTTCCAATTCAGCACCCAATCTGCCCAGTACCTCCTTATGTTCTTTCGACACCAGGTCGGTATTGCCTTTGCGGTTGTTCAGGGTAACCGTGTATTCTTTTATCTTACCAAAGCGGTTTACTTTAAGGGTTAATTTATCCCCGGGACGATGGCGGGCGATGACTTCCTGCAACTGTGGAGAGCTTTCGATCTCCGTTGAGCCTATTGCGACTATGACGTCCCCTGGTTTAATGCCCGCTTCCCCGGCCGCGCTGTTGGCCATCAGACTGTCTACATAGGCCCCTTTGGTCACATCGAGGTTTTTGGCTTTCCCAAGATTTCCGTCAACGGTCCGGATCATTACACCGAGCACTCCCCTCTGAACCACCCCGTATTTCATAAGGTCTTCGACCACCTTACTGACCATATTGGCCGGGACAGCAAATCCATAACCGCTGTAAGCACCCGTGGGACTGGCGATGGCTGTATTGATCCCTACGAGTCCACCTTGAAGGTTGACCAGGGCGCCGCCACTGTTACCCGGGTTGATCGCTGCATCGGTCTGGATAAAACTTTCGACGGCGAATTGTTCTTTAAGGATATTGATGTTTCTGCCTTTTGCACTGACTATTCCGGCCGTAACGGTTGAGGTCAGGTTAAATGGGTTGCCAACCGCCAGGACCCATTCTCCGACCTTGACAGCATCCGAGTTGACAAAGGCCAGGGTCGGCAGTTCTTTTTCTTTGATTTGAATCAGGGCAAGGTCGGTGGTGGGGTCTGTACCCACCACGGTTGCTTTATAGCTTCGGTTATCGTGCAGGGTAACTTCAAGGTCATCGGCATCGGCAACCACGTGATTGTTTGTCACGATATATCCGTCTTTGCTTATGATCACCCCGCTGCCTTGCCCAACACGGACCTCGGGTTGAATTTGATTCCTCGGTCCGGGTTGCTGATAAAAGAAACGGGGACCGAAAAAATCCCTGAAGGGGTCATTTTTAAAAAATTCTTCAAAAGGGTTTGGGGCGCCCTCATACGGAGTGCGGTTGTTTGGATTGAAGGAAGCCTGGGTGGACTTAATGTGTACAACCGCGTCCATCACCTGAGCAGCGACTTTGGTAAAGTCCAGAACCACCGGTTCACCCTTCTCATCCAGCGTAAACACCGCCCTGGACGCTGGGGATCCAGTGATGTGTTCGATTTTAATGGTTTTGCCCAGGCTGGGCTGCAACCAGGTAAACAGCAACAGGGTCACCGTGGTGACAGCCAAGGCAATCACCCCGGATAAGACATAGGATTTGTTTATGGATTTGATGCGGGAAAATGCGTTTGATATCATGGTTTCTGAAATTTGAGTCTTTGAAATAATGCAGACTTACTTAAAAGATAAAAGAATGGCTGGCCGTAGTGGCCAGCCATAAGATTCTGTTTAGGCGATGGCAATCTGGCGCGGAGGCAGCGTTTTGGCTTCCTCTTTTTTAGGAATGAGGATTTTCAGAATGCCGTTCTCGTACTTTGCCTTGATTTTGGATTCGTCCACAACGGATTTGGGCAGATGAAAAGAACGGACAAACGATTGGTAACTGAACTCCCGGCGAGTATACCGATCACCGTCCCTGAGTTCATTGTTTTCCTCTTTCTGTGAGGAAATGGTCAGGATCTCATTGTTCAGTTCGATCTGGAAATCCTTCTTGTCCATGCCCGGAGCGGCCATTTCCACGGCAAATGCGTCGTTGTTTTCAATGACGTTCACCGTAGGCAGGGTCGAGTTGGTGGATGAATGGTTCTGGAATCCCCAATCGAAAACGTCTTTGGTAAAAAAATCATCAAAGAACCTGGGGAAACCCGGCAGGATTGGATTGCTTTTAATCAGAGTCATAATTACCAGATTTTAAAGGTTAAAAAATAAATTAAAACAATTAATAAATGGCTTTTACAAAACCGATGATGCCTAAGCACATAAATTTATCCGCAATTGAAATGCCAGTCGGGATTTTCTGAAATTTTGTCAGTTTTATTAAAAATTTTTTAACGACTAGTTGAAAAAATGACAAAGGTTGGTTTGTCAGTTCGTCAGTAAGCCAGTTAGCAGGTTATCAGGTTAGCGGTTGTCGGCTTGTTGTCAGCTCCTCAGTATATTTTTAAACTGTCATTCAGTTCTGTTAAATGTAATTCGTAGATCTTACCCCCCTTTCCACCTTCCACCTCATTGGTCATCAGCAGGGTGGAGTCGGAGGTAAACAGGATGGCTTCGGCCTGGAGATTGATGGCCAGATCCAGGCGCTGCCAGTTTCCTTCCAGAAAAGAGGCGCCTTGAATTCCACTTACGATCCAGAGAAAGGTTTTGTTTTTTAATTGGCCGGTCTCATAAGCCAGCAGGGCCAGGGTGTTTCGGGCTCCCGGCAGGCAATCGGCAGCACTGACCAGGCCACGGGTATTAAAATGTCCCATGTGCTTGGCCGGATGAGTTCCGGGATCCTTCGGCAGGCGATAAATATCCGTTCCCAGGTCACCGCGGTTTTTGGTGAAGAGGTAAAGAGAGTCCCGTATAACGATCATCGCCTCACAGTCATAATTATGGGAATTCCCCGCTGCGAAGCTGCTTTGTTCCGGATAAAAGAACCGGATCAGGCCGGCGGAGACAGCATCATGGAGCTTCAGCTCTGCCTGGCTGACTTTAAGAATGGCGAGGTCTTTCCGCCTGCCCGAGTTGTTGCCGAAATCACCGATGTATAAAAAGGTGCTGTCCATGGCCAGTTCTTCCCAATCGGTATTTCGCCGGCCGCTGACACGGATGGTGCGCTTTATATGCCCGTCAATGGGATTGACCTGGTATAACTCCGGAGGATTGCCGCTGTCGTTGTGGACATATACCGTTCCATCTCCGGCGAGGGCCAGGCCGGAAGTTTCATTGAGGCTTTTGGGAAGGGTGGCCAGGATCCGGAGTTGTTCTGGCCCGGATACAAGCATGGTCTTACGGCATTCTGCGAAGCAAACCATGAATAGAATACAAAGGGTATTCACCCGGCGATTTTGAATGACTTTCGGAACGTCCATCATGGTATTAATAAATCAAGGTATGAAATCCATTAATGGTACAGGCAAGTCCAGCACGGTGTGCCAATAAAAAGTTGTTCAATTATATGCATCTTTGTTTTTATCCTGCACATCACCGGGCATCCCAAAATCGGTTGCCTGCGGGATGACTCATGATTTAAATCAGCTACCCGGGTGATCCTATACACCAAATACCGATTGCCAGGCAGCTTTATTTGAAAATATTAAATGTTACGTAACCGTATTGATCATGAAAATTCTTGTACCCACTGATTTTTCAAAACTGGCCTCCGTGGCTATCCGCTATGCCGCAGAACTTGCCCAGCATACTGATGGTGAACTCATTCTTTTTCATGCCGTGTCTATCGATGGCCCGCCGCATGCCATGGCGGCCATGAAAACCCATCAGATCCTCGAAGCCATGGAAGATGGGGCCAAAAATGACCTCATCGTGAAAATGCATGAATTGAAAAAGATGGAAGGGCCTCCGGTGAAAACAAGTTATAAGTTGGTCACCGGCCATCCGGTCCAGGACATGATTGAGCATTACCTACAGCATCATGCCGTGGATCTTATTGTAATGGGCACCAAGGGAGCCAGTGGAATGAAAAAGGTGCTGATGGGAAGCAACGCGGCGGCAGTCATAGGTAAAATCGATATTCCCGTCATCACCGTCCCTGAACACGCCCGGTTTAAACCGGTAAAGCAAATTGTGTATGCTTCCGATCTGATGGATATTGGCAGCGAAATGGAATCCCTGATCCGGGTGGGTAAGGTGTTTGATGCTTCGATCCATATACTGCATATCGTTTCACCGGGTACTCCCATGGATGGGAATGGGGAGATCTTGAAAAACGAACTTATTGCCAGGTACCATTATCCCAACTTGTCATTGGATTTCCGGGTGAACGAAAATGTGGAGGAAGCCATTGAAGAATACATCGCCGACGTGCATGCGGATATGCTGGCTATGTTTACGCATCAGCCAACTTTTTTTGAAAAGCTTTTTGGCAGAAGTGTTACCCGCGAATTGGCTTTTCATAGCAGGATTCCTTTGCTCTCGTTTAAAAAATAAATTCATTGTTCCGGGCACCGGGCAAATAAATTTACCCGTTACTTCAACGAAAAAGCCAGATAGCGGTCTCCCGATTTTGTTCCCATTTTACCCCCACCGGCAGCAACCACTACATATTGTTTGCCATTGACCCGGTAGGTGGCTGGTGTGGCATATCCTCCTGCCGGCAACCGGTATTCCCAGAGGACCTTGCCGGTGGCCTTGTCGAAAGCCCTGAATTTTTCATCCTTGGACGCTGCGATGAAAATCAGGCCGCCTTTGGTATTCAGCGGGCCGCCATAATTTTCCGTACCGGTAACCGGAATTCCTTTTTGGGTGAGGGAATCGATTTCTCCGAGCGGCACCGTCCATTCATATTCACCGGTATTCAGGTTGATGGCATTGAGGGTGCCCCAGGGCGGCTTCACGGCAGGATGTCCGTCCAGGCCGGTAAACCGGTTGTAGCCGGTCATGCTATAAGGCACTTCAGGACGGTATTGGGTGGCCGCTCTTCGCATGGGGATGGGCTCTTCGCGGATAAATGCTATGATTGCGTCTTTATCGAGTGAATCCAGGTGGCGGAAAGCGGGCATCAGGCGACGGCCTTCGCGGAGCAAAGCCCTTAATTCCGGTACCGAATATTTTTTAATGGTTTGGTCAATCGGTGGATAAACCTTGCCTCCGTCTCCTTTCAGATCGGCGCCATGGCAAATGGCACAGTTTCTTAAAAATAAACCCCGTGCGTAATTTTTAGCATTGTCCATGGTCTTATCCGGGGTCAGATCCACCATGGTGAGGATCCAGGGCATCTCATTACTATTGACATAAAAAACGCCGTTCTCGGGATCATAGGACTGGCCTCCCCATTCCGCACCTCCATCATACCCGGGGAATACAATGCCGGGTTTCACCCCGGGAGGCAGATAGGGCCCGCCGGTCCGCAATAATGCAAATTGTTTTTTCAGATAATCGTAATTGGCCGAATCCAGGTCATTGATCAGGACTTCGGTAAATTCCTGCCGCGCGAAGGGTTTGGGTTTGCTGGGAAAGGGTTGGGTCGGCCAGGCTTCCTCACCCGGCAGTTCAGAAGCTGGAACCGGTCGTTCCTCCACAGGGAAGAGAGGTTCTCCAGTATCACGGTCAAGCACAAACAAATAACCTTGTTTGGTAGCCTGGGCTACGGCATCTATCATTTTCCCATCTCGTTTCACCTGAACCAGCACGGGCGGGGAAGGGAGGTCACGGTCCAGGATATCGTGATGGGTGGTCTGGTAATGCCATTTAAGTTTTCCCGTAGCTGCTTCCAGGGCAAGGATACAGTTGGCATACAGGTTTTTCCCTTTGCGGTTTCCACCATAAAAATCAAAAGCAGCAGAACCGGTGGGAATATAAACCAGGCCCCGGGCGGTATCCAGGGACATGCCCGACCAGTTATTCGCCCCGCCCACTTTTTGCCAGGCATCCGGAGGCCAGGTTTCATAACCCGGTTCCCCGGGATGGGGTATCGTATGAAAAACCCAGACCAGTTTTCCGGATAAAGCATCGTAAGCCCTGATATGACCGGGAGCGGCATCGGGCCCTTCAGAAACCCTGGAACCCATGATGAGGAGATTTTTATAAACCATGCCGGGGGTGTTGGACATCAGCAACAGGCTGTCCGCATCTTCCCCCAAGCCATCATGCAAGTCTATACTTCCTAATTCACCAAAGTCAAGTACTGAAGCACCGGTCATGGCGTCATAACAAAACAGGCGGTGAGCAAATGAAAAAAAGATACGCTTCTGGTAACCGTCGGTCCAGTACATCACTCCCCGGTTTACGCCAAGGCCCGGTAGGTTGCGTCCGGAAGCTTTGCTTCTCCAGATTTCCTGGCCGGTGCCGGCATGAAGGGCAAACAGGTCCAGTCCCGGGGTAGTTCCATAAAGAATGGAATCAACGATGATCGGGCTGCACTGGATCTGGCTCCGGTTGAGAGAATCGGCATCCCTCCCGGAATAGGTCCAGGCCAACTGGAGGGAAGCTACATTGGCGGTATTGATCTGATCCAGGGAAGAATAATTTCGGCTGCCCGCATCTCCTCCTTTTATCTCCCAGGTATCAAAGGCATTTTGGGATATTTCTTTTTTGCAGGCCGTGAATAACCACAGGATCAGCAGAGAGGAGAGCGGAAATTTCATTTTGATTAAATTAGAGCGGAACGAATTTACCAACCAAATTAATAATTAAGGAAATTAAGAATTAAGAACAAATAGCTCTGCCTATAAAGGGTCAAAAGTCCCCTGAAGCAGGCGTTTTCCCAAAGTCAACAAGGAATCCGTCACCGGTCCTTCCTGTAATAAAATCCTTCCTCCGACATGATCATAAACCAGAATCGCGGAATCATTGATCAGGCCAAAGCCATTGTCAAATGTATAAAAGGCTCGTCCCGACAAGTCCCTGGAAAGTAAATTCCGGGAATACCGGAAAGGCCCCGTATCAAATTCAAGGTTTTGCAAGATGGTGGCGGCCAGGTCGGTATGTGAACCGGTCCTGTCCAACACCTTTCCTTTCCATTCCTGTCTTAAGGGATCACCGAAAATGAACAGGGGTATTTTAAAACGGCCGGGATCGTAGTTGTTCTTATAATCTTTGGGCATGGCGTTTCCGTGGTCTGCAGTCAAAACAAATAAAGTGGACTTGAACCAGGGCTCGTCTTTCGACATCGCTATAAAGCGGGCCAGGCTCCAATCCGTATAATAAACCGTATTCCGGAAAAGGTCGGGAATGGCTTTGCTCTTCAGGAGAGGTTCAATTGGAATATCATAGGGCTCGTGGCTGCTCAAAGTGAGGATGCAACTGAAGAAAGGTTGTTTTACAGTGGACAGATCCTTGCTCATTCGTTCTAAAACATAATGATCGGATACCCCCCATTTTAAACCACGGTAAGAAGAAGGAAAGTCTTTGATATCGATGATCTTATCAAAACCGGTATTGAGCAGGTAGGATTTGATATTCGCAAATTCGGATTCTCCTCCGTAATAAAAACGGGAATGATATCCTGAAGCAGCCAGCAATTTGGAAATGGAAGGAATTGCCCCTGTTTTATCCGGGTTCTGGGTTACCGAAGAAGTGGCCTGGGTGGGCCAGCCATTGAGGATGGAAGGCAGGCCTTTGTAAGTCCGGTCTCCATTGGAATAAAAGCGGGTGAAGACCAGGCCGTTTTTGATCAGGCTGTCGATGGTGGGCGTGAGCCCGGATTCACCTCCAAAAGCGCCGATTACATCTGCCGTAAATCCTTCCAGTATAATAAAAACGAGGTTCGGTTTAATCCCGGAATCCACCAAAGGGATCGTGGAGGGAGCGGGAGCATAAAACTCCTGCATGCTTTTTGTAATGTCTCCGGCAGAGGCGTAGTGATAGGGGTTATCTCCTTCCCGGTTGTTGACCCATTTGTTCAGCAGGTTCCAGGATGCATTTACGGCAGTATGGTTGTAGATAGCCTGTTCCGAAAAATAGACTGCACTTTGATTGATGGGCTCAAGTTGAAACCCGCCCCGCATGCCTATGACCGATAATCCGCCGATAGTAAAAAAAATGACAAAGGCTATGATCCGTGCACGCCAACCTGCCGGGATGGTGGTATGGACGCTTTGGCAGACCCAATACCACAATCTTCCCAAAACAAACATGAGGACGATAAACAGGAATCCAAGAAGTGGCAGATTGTCATCGCTGCCAATGCTGGCCATGACTTCCCGGGGATGAAGGGCAAACTGGAGGGCGGTCATATTGATCTTCATTTTCCAGTGGGCGTAAATGGCGATATCCGCCAGAGTGATCAGCAGGATGATGCCCAGGGCAGTAAAGCCGAATGTCCTGTACCCTTTGAAGAAAACGGATGAACGGGTGGTATAAAAAACAAACCAGATCAAAAAAGTAAAGGCAAGGATATACGATGCAAAGGAGATATCCAGCCTCAGGCCATAAATAAAACAATCCCTGAGACCTCCCCATTTATCACCGGGATACTCCATCCAATAAAAGGATATAAAAAGTGTCCGGGCAATGACCGCCAGCAACAGCCAATACAGCAGATTTAAAATATAAAAGCGGATGGGGTGTAGCATGGGAGGCAAAAATACGGCAAAGGTTAAAGGGGAAATGGTAAAGGCGAAGGGAGGAAGGGATCACTTTTGCAGGCGACTCCGGATTTGCCTGATTCTGGCGTTGATGGAGGGAATATTTTCAATAGTCAGCTTATCCAGTAATTTTTGAAATTGAGGTAACCGGTGGGTCTCTTTCCGGCAAAGATGGTCTAAGGCTTCCAGGGCATTGACACGGGTGATCCTCGAGTTCGTTTTATCCCTTACCCATTCCGTCAAAATGGTCCAGGCACGGTCCGCTTCCTTTTTAGAAAACGCCGGACGGGAAAGCAGGAGGGCGAGGTGCCATTTAAATTCCTTGTCTATTGCGGAATTACTGAGTTCGAACAATTCAGCCACATGGCCCTGCAGGTATTCCGGATGGTCCAGGCTGATCTTTTCGGCCGCATCGGCTGCACGCATTCGAATGGGTCGTTCCGGGTGGGCCATAAAAGAGAACAATTCATCGAAATCTCCCTGATTCCTGACTTGATCAATGATGTCCCTGACTTTGCCTATGGATCGTAGGTCATTGCCAGAGAGCAGACCTTTGATCCTTTCCAAACTTAAAGACATCCGATGACGATTTACGAATTAATAAACTGAACTTACAAACTTCCTAACTGATTACTGACCACTGACCACTGACCACTACTATATCTGATTCAACATCTTCTGGGTCGCTTTGATCGCCGATACCGTTTGATCGCTGTCCAATCCGTGGGTCTTGAATTCTTTGCCGTTTTTCTTCCAGGTGATGATGGTTTCACAGAGTGCATCGGATTTGCCACCCGGGGGAATATGTACGTAATAATCCGCCAACTGGGGCAGCTCAATATTTTTGATTTTATAAACTTTCTTTATGGCGTTCATAAATGCGTCGTACTGGCCGTCACCCTGGGCGGACTCTTCAAAATCCTCACCATGGAAATTGAGACGCAGGGTCACGGAAGGCCTCAGGTCCTTGGAATGGGTCAGCACGTAATTTTCGATGCGTACCTTTTCTTCCGTGCTGATGCTGTCCAGTACATCCGAAATGATATAGGGCAGATCGGCCTGGGTGACGACTTCTTTGCGGTCGCCCAGTTCAATAATGCGCTGGGTGACTTTTTTAAGGTCGGCTTCGGGGAGGGAGATCCCCAATTCGCGGAGGTTGTTTTCAATATTGGCTTTACCACTCATCTTGCCCAGGGCATACATGCGCTGCCTTCCAAAACGTTCCGGTAACAGGTCGTTAAAATAAAGATTGCTTTTCTTATCGCCGTCTGCATGGATGCCTGCGGTCTGGGTGAATACGTTTTCTCCAACGATAGGTTTGTTGGCCGGGATCCGAAAGCCGGAGAAGGTTTCCACCAATTTGCTTGTGGTGTACAGGGATTTTTCGTCCACCGAGGTTTCCACATCTTTCACATAATCGTTCAGTACGGCGATCACACTGGCCAGGGGTGCATTGCCAGCCCGTTCACCCATGCCATTGACGGTGAGATGAAGGCCATGCACGCCTGCCCGTACGGCTTCGAGTGCATTGGCTGTGCCCAGGTCATAATCGTTGTGGCCGTGAAAATCAAAGTGGGTTCCGGGATATTGCCGAACGATCCTGTGTATGTATTCATAAGTTTCATATGGGACGAGCACCCCCAGGGTATCGGGCAGGAGGATCCTTTTTACCGGTTGGTGCGTCAAAAAATCCAGGAAACGGAATACATATTCGGGGGAGTGCCGCATGCCGTTGCTCCAGTCTTCCAGGTAGACGTTGCAGACCAGGCCCTTGCTCCTTGCCTTTTCAAGCACTTCCCTGATTTCACTGAAATGCTGCTCTGGTGTTTTTTTGAGCTGGTGCGTAAGGTGGTTCAGGGAACCCTTGGTCAGCAGGTTCATCACTTTTGCGCCTGCTTTGAGCATCCAGTCGATGGAAGCATTTCCATCAACAAAAGTCAAGACCTCCACCCGGTCGATAAAACCCTGGTCTTTTGCCCAGGCCGTAATTTTTTTTACGGCTTCAAATTCTCCTTCGGAGACCCTTGCGGAGGCGATTTCAATGCGATCCACCTGCACTTCCGTGAGCAGGATCTGGGCGATGGAGAGTTTTTCATATGCCGAGAAGGAGATCCCGCTGGTTTGTTCACCATCCCGGAGGGTGGTATCCATGATTTCAATATGCCTTCTGGCGGAATCCATCCGTTTTCAGATCGCGTGTTTTTGTGCGAAACCTCTGATCTCTTTTTCCATGGAATGAAGGAAATCGATATCATCGTATCCGTTCATCAGGTTGTTTTTTTTGTATCCGGTGATGGCAAAGGATTCTTTTTCGCCGGAAGAAAGGATGGTGACGGTCTGGTCGGGCAGGCTGACTTCGAATTCAGCCTTGGGATCAGCCTCAATGGCTTTAAATATTTTATCCAGAAAGCCTTCTGTTACGGTGACCGGCAGCAGGCCGATATTCATTGAATTGTTCTTAAAAATATCCGCAAAAAAACTGGAGATCACACAACGAAAGCCGTAATCGTAGATGGCCCAGGCTGCATGTTCACGGCTGCTTCCGCTTCCAAAATTTTTTCCACCTACCAGGATTTTTCCGGAATAGGTCGGATTGTTTAATACAAAATCGGCCTTTGGGCTTTGGTCGGGATGGTACCTCCAGTCCCTGAACAGGTTGTCTCCGAATCCTTTTCGTTCGGTGGCTTTTAGGAAACGCGCTGGAATGATCTGGTCCGTATCGACGTTTTCAATGGGCATGGGTACTGCGGTGCTGCGGAGAATGGTGAATTTATCGTAAGCCATTTTTTAAATTTTATGGGTCGGTCCTTATTATCAATTGTTGTTCAGAAAGGTCCTCGGATCGGTGACCACTCCGGTAATGGCGGCTGCGGCAGCTACCAGGGGACTGGCCAGCATGGTCCTCGCGCCGGGGCCCTGCCGGCCTTCGAAATTCCGGTTGCTGGTGCTTACCGCGTATTTGCCGGCAGGGATTTTATCGTCATTCATGGCCAGGCAGGCCGAACAACCGGGTTGACGAAGGGTAAAACCGGCCTCGGTGAGGATATCCAGGATCCCTTCATCTTTGATCTGTTGTTCGACGATATGGGAACCGGGCACAATCCAGGCGGTTACATGATCCGCCTTTTTACGTCCCTTTACGATAGATGCGAAGGCCCTGAAGTCTTCGATCCTTCCATTGGTGCAGCTGCCTATAAACACATAATCCACCTTTTTACCGATCATGGACTGGCCTTCTTCGAAGCCCATGTATTGCAGGGCTTTGTCATAAGTCGTTTTATTGCTGTCCACCGTCCCGGCCAGGGGCACACGATGGCTGATGCCTACTCCCATCCCCGGATTGGTACCATAAGTGATCATGGGTTCGATATCGGCCGCATTAAAATGAAATTCTTTATCAAAGATGGCATCGGGATCCGTTTTCAGGGTTTTCCATTGAGCCAGGGCCTTGTCCCAGGCCTCTCCCTTGGGGGCCTTGTCCCTTCCTTTAATATAGCTGAAAGTGGTTTCGTCAGGAGCGATGATGCCCCCCCGGGCTCCCATCTCGATACTCATATTGCAGACCGTCATGCGGCCTTCCATACTCATATTCTCAAAAACTTCTCCCGCATATTCTACAAAATAACCGGTGGCCCCGCTGGCCGTGGTCTGGGAAATGATGTATAAGATGACATCCTTTGGCAAAACACCCCGGCTGAGTTTGCCACTGACCACAATCCTCATTTTTTTGGGTTTGGGCTGCATGATGCACTGGGAGGCGAGAACCATCTCGACTTCAGAAGTGCCGATGCCAAAAGCAATGGCCCCAAAAGCTCCATGGGTGGAAGTATGGGAATCTCCGCATACAATGGTCATGCCGGGCTGGGTGATCCCGTTCTCAGGTCCGATGACATGGACGATTCCGTTTTTCGGATTGCCCAGGCCCCAGTACGAGATGCCAAATTTAGCAGTATTCCTATCCAGGGTTTCCAACTGATTGGCGGAGAGGGGGTCTTTCACCGGCAGATGTTGGTTGATGGTGGGCGTATTGTGATCCGCTGTGGCAAAAGTGCGATCGGGAAACATGACTTTAACACCCCGGCTCTCGAGGCCGAGAAAAGCAACCGGGCTGGTCACCTCGTGTATAAAATGACGGTCTATAAACAAGACGTCCGGGCCGTCTTCGATATGCCTGATGATATGGGCATCCCAAACTTTATCAAATAATGTTGACATATAACCTTGTGATTTCAAGGTGCAAAAATGGGCAAATTCGGTTTAATCAGGCAGTCAAAAGGAGGGCGAACTACGGAAGCTAAGGGGAGGAGGAAGGGAGAAATGGAGGAAGGGAGAAACGTTGACCCTAAATAAAATTGGGGGGCGAAGGGCGAAAATGGCTAGTTACTGATTCCCAAAAGACATCAATCGTTTCCGTGCCAGACGGAATGAAAGCATCAACCGGAGTTCCGGACCATTAAATTCTAAAGGGTGGCTGTCGCCTTACAAACGTTTACCACGGGCATGGATTGCTCGTCCGGGTTGTTTGGATCATAAGTATGGCCGGAGAGGCAGATGACGAAGTTATGTTTCAGGGTGGTGGGGCTGAACCGGATTTCCAGTTGTTTGCCATCCACCCGGTAATTGGGATCGAGATAAGATGGAAAAACCAAATTGCTGCCGCTGATATTGGTATCTACAGCCAGGTAATAGAAAAAATCCGTGCCGTTCTCATTGAGAATTTGTTTTCTTACTACGGCCTTGGTACTGCCTTTGCAGTCCAGGCTGTTGGCGGATTCTTCCTCGGCGATCTCTGATTTATTGCAGGCGCCTAAAGGGATAAACAGAAAAGCACTAAGAATCAGTAAGAATTTCATAACGAGAGCGTTTGAACCAAATATAACTAAAATGGATCTGAAATTCAAGGAGTTTTCTCTCAGGGACTAAAAATCAAGGCTTATTAGGTCTATAAATGCTACTATTTTATCCCGGAATGATATTTTTTTCTAAAGTTCTGTGGATTTTCACCGGTGTATTTCCTAAAAACCCGGTTAAAATAAGAGAGGCTCTCAAATCCGCAGCCATAACAGGCCTCTGAAACATTCTGGCCATTGATCAGTCCCCGCTTTGCCTGGTTGACCCGGTGTTGATTGAGGAAGGTGATGAAGGGGAGCCGGGTCATTTTTTTGAAATACCGGCAGAAGGCTTCCCTGCCGAGGTTTGAGATTGCCGCGACTTCGGCCAGGTCAATTTTGCGGTGGTAATGCTGATCGATAAAGTGGTACACCTTATTGAGCCTGCTCTGGTCTTTTGGGTCCAGGGCATTTTTGTACGGCTGGGGATGCAGAAGCAGATAATCACCACACTCACCCAGAAGGTGGAGGATTTCGATCACCTCCTGGAAAAGGCGGAAGGGCCCCAAACCGCTTAGTTTTTTCATTTTTTGTCCAATGGCCTCATGCAGGAAAGCCGGAAAAGCAATTCCGTGTTCGGCCCGTTGAAGCAATAATTGGATAGATCGAAGTTCCGGCGTGATATCCAATGCGGGCTGAAGAAAACCAGTTTTGAAATGAAGGACTACTTTTTCATAGTCCGATTTCACTCCGTAATCAAAATTGAGATGGGGTATGTTGGAACCGATGAGCACCAGGTCGCTGCCCTGGTAAGGTGAAATATGTTCTCCCACACGCCGGGTCCCGCTGGCCTTATCGATAAAGGTTAACTCCAGTTCCGGGTGAAAATGCCAGAAGAAAAAATCATGCAACCTTGGATTGACCATTAAATGAAAAGAACTGTTGGGATCCGGTGTGATTTCTTCAAACCATGTTTTGGGAGAAGCCATTATTGTATTAAAATGGAATAAATATTAGATAATCACTTATTTCTAATCAATATAGTTCAAATTCTGATCATTTTTATGAATATCCCGGGTAAATACTGCCGTTACATTTGTTCAAACTAAAAACAACATTCATGAATCCCGATGCCCCTCAAACCATGGCCACGATGAATGCCCATAAGGATATCCCGGGCAATCCTTCCACGGCCATGAGCAGCCGGATCCGGCTCAACGACCGTTCCAATGGCAAACCCCTTAAAGTACTCAGTGAAGACGACTGGCAATTTTGGGTGCACAATGGTTATGTGGTGATCAAAAATGCCGTACCCCGGGAACAGGCCTTGAAGACGGCTGCTTTTATCTGGGAATTTGAAGATAAAAAACCGGATGATCCGGCCACCTGGTACAGCGCCCCAAGAGCGGAAATGCAGATGAAAGAACTGGTGGGCAGCGGCATGGTCGAGGTTTACAACAATCAGCTTTTGTGGGACAACCGGCAGATGCAGAAGATCTATGAAGCCTTTACCGACATCTGGGGAACGGAAAAATTATGGGTAACTATTGACCGGGCCAATCTCAATTTTCCTCTCCGGACGGGCGACGTCTTTAAAGGATTCATCCACTGGGATTATGATCCCGAAACCAAGCCTCAAAATGTCCAGGGGGTCCTGGCCCTCGCCGACCAGACCGATGAAAACATGGGGGGCTTCCAGTGCATTCCCGAATTGTTCCGGACCTACGATACCTGGAAACTCAGGCAACCCGCGGACCGTGATCGATTTAAACCTGATATCACCGGCTTCGAAGATAAGCTGGTCAAGGTCAGACTGGAGGCCGGTGACCTCCTGATTTTTCATAGCATGCAGCCCCACGGCATCCGGCCCAATCACAGCAAAGACAAGGTGCGCATAGCACAATACATCTCGATGATGCCCGCCGAAGAAAACAACGAAGCCCTCCGGCAGTGGCGCATCAAATCCTGGAAGGAAAGAATTGCACCGGAGGGTTATGCTTTCCCTGGCGATCCCAGGGCCTGGGAACAGGATAAATATCCAGTGGCGGAATTGAATGCACTGGGCAGAAAATTGCTGGGATTGGAAAAGTGGGATTAAAGCTAATGTTAAGGCTGAGGTTACTGCCCTCCTACCTCTGCCCTCCTACCTCATACCTCAACTTTTTCTTACCTTGGACCCATGCCAAACCGTGTCCTTCCCTACAGTCGTTTTTCAGATTTTGACATCGGATTATTCAGGTCGGGCAAACATTTCAGGTTGTATGAACATATGGGTTCGCATATCCTTGAACATGAAGGAGTTGCCGGAGTCTATTTTGCCGTGTACGCCCCGGCCGCCCGCATGGTCACGGTCGTCGGGGACTTCAATTACTGGGCCGGCGATGAGCACCTGCTTCACGTGAGGTGGGATTCGTCCGGGATCTGGGAAGGTTTTATCCCCGGTATGAAACAAGGGGACAGATACAAGTACCGGATCTATTCAAACCTTTACGGAATCGTCACTGAAAAATGTGATCCTTTTGCCAGGCATTGTGAAACACCTCCGTATACGGCTTCGGTGGTGTGGCCACTTGACTATACCTGGAAAGACGAATCCTGGATGGAATCAAGGCAGGAAAAGCAGGACCTTTCCAAACCCATGAGCGTTTATGAAGTACACCTGGGAAGCTGGAGAAGGCCCTGGCATGAGGACCGCCCGTTTACTTACCAGGAGCATATCGAACAACTGGTGCCCTATGTAAAAGAAATGGGCTTTACCCATGTCGAATTCCTGCCCGTGATGGAGCATCCCTACACCCCGAGCTGGGGTTACCAGATTACCGGTTTTTTTGCGCCTACCAGCCGTTTCGGTACACCACAGGATTTTATGCAACTCGTGGATGCCTTTCATGAAGCCGGCATCGGCGTCATCCTGGACTGGGTGCCTTCGCATTTCCCGGAAGATGCGCATGGCTTGGGTAAATTTGACGGTACCGCTGTTTACGAGCATCCCGACAGGCGCAAAGGATACCACCCGGACTGGAAGAGCCTGATCTTTAATTATGAACGGAATGAAATTCGTTCTTTCCTGGTTTCAAGCGCTCTCTTCTGGCTGCATCATTATCATGTGGACGGATTGCGCGTAGACGCGGTGGCTTCCATGTTGTACCTTGATTATTCCAGAGAGTCCGGAGGATGGGAACCCAATATATATGGAGGCAATGAAAACCTGGCCGCCATCTCCTTCCTGAAAGATTTTAATGAAGCCGTTTACCGGGATTTTCCGGGTGTCCAGACCATTGCCGAAGAGTCTACCTCTTTCGCCAGAGTATCCCGTCCGGTATTCATGGGCGGTTTGGGTTTCGGCCTGAAATGGATGATGGGCTGGATGAACGACACGCTGCGTTATTTCAAGACCGATCCCTTTTTCCGCAAGTACCATCAGAACACGCTTACGTTTAGCATGATGTATGCTTTCACCGAAAATTTTACCCTTCCTCTTTCTCATGATGAAGTAGTCCATGGAAAAGCTTCCCTCATCAATAAAATGCCCGGGGACCATTGGCAGCAATTTGCCAACCTGAGGACGCTGTTCACCTATATGTATACTCATCCGGGTTCCAAATTGATGTTTATGGGCGGGGAGATTGCCCAATATCATGAATGGAAATTTGACAGCAGTCTCGACTGGCATTTATTATCCCATCATTCCCATCTCGGCGTCCAGTCGCTGGTGAAAGATCTAAATAAACTGTATCGGTCGGAAGCGGCGCTTTTCGAAAATCAATATGTTTCGGATGGTTTTGAATGGATTGATTGCAACGATTCCGAGTCTTCGGTCATTTCTTATGTCCGCAAGGCCAAAGCCCCAAAAGATTTTCTGCTGATCGTTTGCAATTTTACCCCGGTACCCCGGCACGATTACCGGATAGGAACCCCTCCCTGCGACATCATGGAAGAAGTCTTTAATTCGGACCAGACCCGCTATTGGGGAAGCGGGCAGGTCAATTCCGGTGAACTGAAAGTGGAAGCCGTGCCTCAGCATTTCCGCAATCATTCCCTGGTGATCAATCTGCCGCCCCTGGGCGTGACTGTTTTCAAACCCCTGTATTCAACAAAGGCAGATGAACAAATGGCATTGGGGCATTGACCTTGGGGGCACCAAAATCGAAGGGGTAATATTCAGAATCCATGACCGCAAACCGGAGATCCTGCTGCGTAAACGCATTCCTACCGAAAGCCAGGGAGGCTATGATCATATCCTGAACCGGATCAGCCTGCTGTTGAAAGAGCTCAGCCTGGAAAGCGGGATGCATCCGGAACAGCTTGGCATTGGCACTCCCGGGAGCTATGATCCGGAGAACTTCATCCATAAAAATTCCAATACGACTTGTCTCAATGGCAGGCCATTTAAAACCGACCTGGAAGCCAAACTGGGCCTGCCCCTGCACATGGCCAATGACGCCAATTGTTTTGCGGTGGCGGAAGCGACCCTGGGCGCTGTTCCAGCCAGCGTTCCCAATGCCCGCGTCGTCTTTGGGATCATCATGGGTACCGGTGTCGGAGGAGGCGTGGTGGTGGACGGACGCGTGATCCATGGACGGCATGGAATCGGAGGGGAATGGGGGCATATCCGAACTGAGGAAAATAATATCGTTTGTTATTGCGGCCATACCGGATGCAACGAAAACGTGATGTCAGGGCCAGCCCTCGAAAAGTATTATCGAGGGTTAAGCGGCCAGTCCCTTCCAATGAAGGAAATTGTTCAGGCCTGGCGTATGGGGAATGATGCACACGCCCTGACTATACGGGATCGCATGTTGTCCAATTTCGGATTGGCAGCTTCCTACATCGTCAACGTTCTGGATCCGGATGCCATAGTGATCGGAGGGGGGCTCGGTCAGATCGACGAGTTGTATGAGTTTGGCCAGGATGAAATCCTTAAACATATGTTCAACGACCGTTGCGAGACGCCCTTACTGCGACCCGTGCTGGGTGATAGCGC
>CAYOPD010000062.1:0-12703 GCA_964405735.1 uncultured Saprospiraceae bacterium
CCCTGCTCAACCGGCTGAAGGACGCAGGGTACCTGGAATACAACTGGCAGGAGTCCCGTTCGGGTCCTCCCCGGAAGTATTACCAGATCACCGAACACGGCAGGCAGCTTTACCAGGAGCTGTATCAATCCTGGAAAGAATTGGTACACAGTGTTAATCAAACTACAAACAATCAATAATGAATAAGATTCATACCATAAACCTTGGAGGCCATCCTTATACTGTCGATGAAGATGCGTTTGAATACTTGCATGCTTACATCCGCAGTTTGAAGAAACACTTCAAAAGTTCTCCCGGATGTGATGAAATCATCAACGATATAGAGAGCCGCCTCGCCGAATTGCTCCAGGAGCGGATGCAGGACAAGGCTATTGTCACCCTGCGTGAGGTAAAAGAAGTCATTGCCATCATGGGCACCCCTGAGGAATTTGGAGCCGACCCGATCGACGAAAAAAACTTCGACCCTGAAAAACCCCGGAAAGAAAGAGCCGGTAGAAGGTTGTTCCGCGATCCGGATGACAAGATCATCTGGGGCGTATGCAGCGGGATTGCCGCTTATTTTGGGATCCAGGACCCGGTATGGGTCCGGCTGGTGTTTGGAATCATGATCCTGGGCGGTGGACTGGGCCTTCCACTTTATATCATCCTCCGGATCATCATGCCCAAGGCGGATTCAGCCGCCGACCGGCTGGCCATGCGCGGAGAACCCATCGATTATCAATCCATCGCCAAAAAAATCCAGGATGAGATTGAGCACCTGTCGAGCGAATTCAATAACCCGATGGATCCCGAGAGCAAAAAACAATGGGACGCCGGATGGAATGTTGCCGGAAAAGGCATCAGTACCGGCGCCAATGTACTGAGCAGCATCTTTCAATTTATCGGTAATGTCCTGGAAAGGATTGTTCCTGTCGCCCTGAAAATAGCGGCGGTGGTCAGCATCGTCGTTTTATGTTTCTTTATTGTGAGCATGATCTTCGGCTGGTCCCTCCTGTGGCCTTATGCCGGTTATCTCGTACCGGGTGTGCGGGCCGCTTCCGCGCTCGCCATGATGAACCTGTTTTTCCTCGGCATCATCCCGATGGTGTTTATCATATTCCTGTTCGCCCGGATGTACAACGGCACCCGACTGCCTAAGTCCCTGGCAGCAGGCCTGGTCGGTCTTTGGCTGCTCAACCTCATGGGTGGCATCTTGTTTGGTGTGAATACCGCGAGGCAGTTCAGCAACAATGCCGAAATCAACCGGATCGTTTACGAAGGGGAAATCAACAACGACATCCTCAATATCGAATTGGGGGACAGCAAGGAAAGGGACGATATGTTTACCCTTTTCGGGGAAGCCTGGATTGAGGACAACAGCATCGTGTTGCCGCGTATCCCGGTCCATATCGTCGAGTCGCCCGACCAGCAATTTCATGTAAGTCAAAGCAACAATGCCTCCGGACAGACCAGCCGGGAGGCCAGGCTGCGCGCGGATAACCTGCGGGATGTGGCCCGGTTTGAAGGGAACACCCTGTATGTCAATAATTACCTGGAACTGGATCCAAACGAAAAAATCAGAAATCAGCATGTTTCCATCTTCGTTTCCGTACCGGTTGGCAAAAGCGTAAAAATCGGTAAAGAATTGTATCCGGTGGATGGCCGCACGGATGAAACCAAAAATTATGACTGGTGGGATATGCCCGGTAAACTGTGGACGATGACCAAAAATGGCCTGGTTTGTCCGGAATGCGATGCCTCTGAATCCAAGCCGATCGGACAGGAGGTCCATGAAGCGGTCAAACAAGCTGTAGAGGAAAGCGTTCGCGCGGTGGAAGAAGTCAAAGAAAGGATAAACGAACAAAATCAGAATTAAGCCCGGTAATACCGAATCGATGGTTCCTGTAGTTTGAATTATTTAGATTGGTCTTATACTATTAAAAGCTCTCCGGCCATTCCGGGGAGCTTTTTTTTGTCGTCAAAGAAGCACTGAGCTGGAATTTAAATTAATTCCCGTAAGTAAGGGTCTTGATTGAATAAATCACTTCAATACCAAATATATTTGTATCAGTATCATCGATAGTATGAACCTTCAACAACTGGAATACGCCGTTACGCTGGCCAGGGAAAAAAGCTTCAGCAAGGCGGCCTCCCGTTGCTTTGTTACCCAGGCCACCTTAAGCATGATGATTAAAAAGCTCGAGAAGGAAATCGGGGTGGTACTCTTCGACCGCAGTAAGCTCCCGGTCAGTGTGACCCCATTCGGACAACCTATAATCCAACAGGCCCAGAAAGTCCTCACGGAAATGAAAACCATTACCTCATTGGCTGCCGAGGCCCGGGGAGAAGTGCATAGCGAGATCCGGATCGGCGTCATCCCTACCCTGGCCCCTTACCTGCTGCCTCTGTTCATAAAACCGTTTTGTGACCAGTATCCCAATCTGACGGTGGATATCAAAGACCTGATCACGGATGATATCATTGACCAGTTGAAAAAGGGAAGCCTCGATTTCGGGCTTTGCGCCACTCCTTTGCACGAAGCCGGCATCTATGAGGAGCCTTTATTTTATGAAGAATTCCTGGTTTATGCTTCCACGACTGAATTCCTGCCCAAAAAAAAATATGTGATGCCAGAACACATCAATCCCCAGCATTTGTGGTTGCTTGAAGAAGGCCATTGCATGAGGAACCAGTTGATCAACCTCTGCCAGCTGCAGGAAGACAGCGGCAACCGGATCCAGTTTCATTACCGGGCAGGAAGCATCGAGACCCTGATCAACCTGGTGGACCGCTGTGATGGGATTACGGTGATCCCCAAACTGACTACCCTGGGATTGAGCAAAGAACAATTGGTCAAAGTCAGGGAATTTGCCCCCCCTAAACCAGTCCGGGAGATCAGCCTGGTTAGCCACCAACACAATCCTAAATCCAAACTCATGATCCAGCTCAAAAACAGCATTACAAGGTTGATTGCTTCAACCGTGCCAATCCATCACAAGGGCTTGCGAATAGTACACATTGAATAGGATTCTTAGGATTCTTAGGATTCTTAGGATTCTTAGGATTCTTAGGACTCTCAGGATTCTCATGGTTGATTGGATTGTTCGGCTTAAGTCAATACCTTATCGATTTATTTTCAATAAATCCCACCAATCTTATAAATCCTACAAATCTTATGAATCCTATCAATCCTATCAATCCTATAAATCCTATAAATCCTATGTCGGATCAATTTTACATGGAAAAAGCCCTGGAGCAGGCGGTCTCCGCCTTTGAAGCGGACGAAGTACCCGTAGGTGCTGTTTTGGTCTGCGGGAACCGCATCATTGGAAGAGGGTACAACCAGACGGAACATCTCAATGACGTCACCTCCCATGCGGAAATGATCGCCCTCAGCGCCGCGACGGAATACCTGGGTTCCAAATACCTGCCCGACTGCACCCTCTATGTCACCGTGGAACCCTGCGTGATGTGTGCGGGTGCCCTGAAATGGGCCCAGATCGGCAGATTGGTTTACGGGGCCGCTGACGATAAATACGGATTTATGAAATTCGGCCGGGAGATCCTTCACAAGAAGACAAAGGTGGAATACGGCCTGTTGGAAGAGCCCTGCAGCCAGTTGATGAAACAGTTTTTTAAGAAGAAGAGAGGTCAGGATTGAAATTCCGAAGATCCATAGCCCTGGGTCAGGAGAGGCATCAGGCATGGACAACCCTCTTACCTCTTACCTCTTACCTCGCACCTTAAATTTCGTTAAACCCCTGGTTAAAGAGTATTAACATTGTATCCTGCAGTCAAATTGCAAGTCTACTTTGTAAGAGACTATTAAAATGAATATGAAAGCCATTTATTACCTCCTGTTCTTCCTTGGCATGGTATCCTGTGCCCCCAGCCTGAGCCCCTATACCCAAAAGTTGCACGAACAATATGACTGGAAAGAATCCGACCTTAAGAAGGTGCAGTTTTACCTGAGTGACGATATCGTCCTGCGAAGGAAAAACAGGGAAGGCAAAGCTGAAATATCCGGCGGCCAGATCCGGGTCATCGATGGCAATCGTTATGAGGTCGTCCGGTTCAGGAAGGGCACTCCCGGTGTATTACTCTTCAGTCCGAAAGAAAACCGGCTGGCTGTCAGTTTTGAGGATGGGAAGCGAACGGACAACTACCTGATGTTTGGGCCAAATCCGAATGCAAATAACCGTTTTGTCCTGTTGGCCGCCGACTGGACCCGGCAAAGCGGAGAGGTGACCTATCAAGGCCTGAAATGGGAGACCGATGCGCGGAGTGCTTTTGCCGGCCTTATGGTAGATCTTCGAAGCGCAGAGATTTACAATACAGAAGCCAGGGTTGTGAAAGGAAGGACGGTGAGAGATAAATGAATAATTAAGGATTTAAGGAATTAAGAATGGAGGTCCACCTAATTCTTTAATTATCTTAATCTTTAATTCTTTATTTCAACCAGCGGTCCAGGTAATCCAAATAAGTCTGCCAAAGCCGGATCTGGCTCACCGCACTGTAAGCCACCCCGTGATGGCCGGGGGGATAAATCCGCAAATCAACATCCTTGCCCGCATCCGTGGCGGCTTTTACAAACTGGAAAGTATTGATGACATGCACGTTGTCGTCTTCCAGGGCGTGGGCGATCAGCAAGGGGTCACTGAGGTTTTTCACAAAATTCAATGGCGCATGCTCCTCGTATTTCTGGTCATTTTCCGGAAGTACGCCCATATACCGTTCGGAGTATATATTATCGTATAATTTTTGGTTGACAACCGGGGCTCCGGCAATACCCACCCTGAAAGCACCGGGATGTTTGGTCAGGGTATAACAAGTGGTGAAGCCTCCGTAACTATGCCCCTGGATGGCCATCCGTTGCCGGTCAAGCCAGGAATATTTGCGCGCCAGGGCATCGGCGGTGGCCACAAAATCCTCTGTTTCCAGTTTACCAATCTGCTCATAAACCGCTTCCATAAAATCACGGCCATATCCCGTACTGCCCCGGTTGTTGACGGAAGCGATGGCATAACCCTGCTGGGCGAGATATTGTTCGTAAGGGTTGGCCGTCCAGGAATTATAAACGCTTTGGGCCCCGGGTCCTCCATAAATCGATAATACAAGCGGGTATTTTTTCGAAACATCAAGGCCCACCGGTTTGATCAGGTAAATATCCAGTTTCCTGCCATCGGAGGTGACGATGGTTTCCAGTTCCCTCGGAGCAAAGGCTATGGAAGAAACATATGTTTTTACGGCTGCATTGTCCTGCCAGGTTTTTATGAGCTGGCCGGAGGTCTTCCTTATTTCGACCTGCCGGGGCGTGGTGGTATTGGACCAGGTATCGATATAATATTGTCCACCCGGGGCAAACTGAATCTGGTGCCGGCCGGGTTGTACGGTGAGTTTTCGCTTGGAAGATCCATCGAGGCCGGTGACATAAAGATGCCTTTCCAGTCCAGAGGCTTCCGTACTGGTATAATAAAGTTGTCCGGCCTGGGGATCCAGGGATTCGACGGTCATTACATCCCAGTTGCCCTGGGTCACCTGGGAAATCAATTTGCCGTTGTAATCGTACCGGTACAGATGCTGGTAACCGCTGCGGTCCGAAATCCAGTAAAATTCATCCGCCCTGGGAGGGAAGAAAAAATGATGAAGGATCCCGGCAAAAAAGTTATACACATCCATCCATCCTTTGGATTCTTCAGTAAGAATATTCCTTGCGGTTCCTTTTTTGGAGTCCACCATAAAAAGGTCAAGCCTTTTTTGCTTGCGGTCCAACCTCACCACCGCCAGGGTATCGAGCGCAGAAGTCCAGTAGATCCTGGGGAAATAACCTCCTTCCAGGGAAATGTTAGCCCAGATGGTCTTTGCCTTTTTTATGTCCACTATGCCGATACGGGCCTGAGGCACCGGATCCCCCACCCGCGGATAAGGTATTTTTTTGTATTCCGGATGCATTCCGCTGAGGTCGGAATACTGATACAGGGGAATGGCTCTTTCATCGATTCGCCAATAAGCGATAGACTTGCTGTCGGGATTCCATTCCCAGGCCCTGACCAGGCCAAACTCCTCTTCATAGACCCAGCCAAAACGACCGTTGTATACGGAGGCAGACCCGTCCTTTGTAAGTTGTTTTTCTTTTTTGCTTGCCAGGTCCAGGACGAATAAATTGCCATTTCGTTCATAGGCTACCGACCGGCCATCCGGCGATACCTGGGCTGTATACGCTTCCCGGGCCACCAGCCTCAGGCTTTTGTCCTTGAACGAATAAAGGTAATAATCGGCATTCCCGCTGTTTCGCCATACCGGCTTAAAATTGGTTTGGAACAGCAGATAATTAAAATCGGCGGTCCATTCAAAACCCGTATAGGCAAATTCTTTATCCGTGCCCGGGAACTTAAGCGATCCGGCATTAAAGACTTCCTCATCGGCATCCGTAGCCGGATTATAGGTATTGATCTTGCCGGCCCCTTTGATATAGGAAAACTGATTGCCATCGCGGATCCAGTTGACATTCGGCGGCCCACCCTGGCCATTCATTTTACCGGCACTGTAAAGGGCTTCCTGCATGGACGCAAACCTGGTCTGGGCGTCGGAGGGTATTATAAGGGCGGAGACCAGGATTAGGGCCAGCCCTGAAATACGGTTTTTAAATTTGTATTGGACGATCATGGTTTAAAGGTAAGGAACTGTTGGGAGGTTCCGAAGATCCGAAAACCCCGCCGGGCGAAGGCAGATTTGCGGGGTTTCATGGTCCGGCAGGTTTTTGGTTAGTAGATAAAAATTCCTACAAATTTTCACGCTCCTGGTTCCAATTCTCCGGAACCTCTTACCTGATAATACCCTATCATTGCACCCACATGGATCCTCCATGCCTCCATATCATCTCCCTGGAAATCCCCCATCCTCCCCTGCGGGGAAATGTAAGCGGCATCTTCCACCGCATCCGAAGCCTTAAAGAAGCGGGGGTGGATATTATTCTCCATGTTTTTTATAAAAAGTTCGGACTGCCGGATGAGCTGGCCAGGTATTGCCGTACCGTATACCTATATCCGCGAAAACCCATGTGGAAAATCACCGGATTGCAGTTGCCCCTTTACGTACAATCGAGGAGGTCGGGCCAGATCGTGGACCTGCTTTGCCGGGATAAACATCCCATACTTTTTGAAGGCCTGCATTGCTTATTCCATTTTGAAGACCCCCGGCTGGCGGACCGGAAAAAATTTGTACGGATGCATAATATCGAATCCCGGTATTATGGCCACCTGGGCAGCCGGGAAGCAAATCTGTTCAGAAAGTGGTATTACCAATTCGAATCATCCAGGAGCAAGTCTTTGGAGGAAAAACTTTTGCCCATGACAACCGGGGTATTTGCCATATCACAGGCGGACAATCATTATCTGTCTGAACGAAAAATTCGATCTGTCTGGATACCCCCATTCCATCCATACCGCCAGGTGAGCAGCAAACCTGGATTCGGGGAATACGCCCTGTATCATGGGGATCTGAGCATCCGGGAAAATGAAGCGTCCGCGATTTTTCTCATCCGGGAGGTCTTTTCTAAACTGAATTATCCACTGGTCATTGCCGGTTTCAGGCCCGGTTTAAAATTGAAAAAAATATCAGAAGGCCTCAGCTTCCTCACCCTGATCGACTCTCCTACGGCCTTTCAAATGCAGGAAATCCTGGAGAAAGCGCATGTCCTTTTATTGCCTTTCAGTCAAAGCAACGGGTATAAAATGAAAATCCTGGACTCCCTCGCCCGGGGGAGGCATATCATCTCAAATACCCTCATCGGAGAAGCGAATCCTGAGCTCGCGGAAAGCCTTTACCTCGCCGGAACATCGGCGCAGGACTGGATAGAGCGGATAAAAAGCTTGCTTCAGCAATCTTTTTCGACCCAGGAAATAGAAAAAAGGCAAATTCTTTTTGATGCCGTTTATAACAATGAGATCAGCGTGGAAAAGATGCTGAAAGAAATTTACACAGGCTAGCCGGGCTTTTTCTCCTTACCAATGGCATAGAGGGCTTGTATCCGTTGATCAAAAGTCTGTCCCTTTGCACCGTCCCAATGGACCTTGCTGTAATATTCCATCATTTCCGCCGGGTGTTCCGCCCTGCGTCCCTCCAGCAGGTTTACAAAGGCAAAGGTGCCCCAGAGCAGGGCTTTGGGTTTTATTTTGTTTTCATCCCACATGATCATTTCCACGGTGAGGTTTTGCTGATCAAATTCGACCACATGGGTTTGGATCGTCACGATTTCATTGACCATGACCTGGCGCAGGTAAGCAATCTGGTTTCGGACTACCATCCAGGCCAGGCCATTTTCCATAGCGAAACGGTAGATGTCGAGGCCATAATGTTCCCTCAGCTGGTCCTCCCGGGCGTTGACAAAATAATCCAGGTAGCGGGATTGGTTGAGGTGGCGGAAGGGGTCACAATCCTGGAAACGAACAATGAGTTTGCTTTCCGGGTGAACATGGTACTCCGGAAGATTAGCCAGCAGCTTGAGATCCATAGTCTAAAATTAAAATTTTGTTTCAGGCCTTGGTAGTTTTGTTTTATGCCTGATCCTTCAAATCCCTGGACCACCCTTACCGAAAAAATCATGTATGAAAATCCCTGGATCCGGGTTGAAGAGCACGAAGTGATCAATCCGTCCGGAAACCGGGGCATCTATGGCAAGATTCATTTCAAAAACATCGCTGTAGCAGTCCTTCCCCTGGACGAACAGGGTTACACCTGGCTGGTGGGGCAATACCGCTATCCCCTTGACCGCTATGAATGGGAAATCCCCGAAGGAGGTTGCAAAGAAGGCGAATCCACGCTTGCCGCTGCCCAAAGAGAACTTGCCGAAGAGACGGGGCTGATCGCCTCCCGGTACGAAAATATCCTGGATATGCAATTATCCAATTCCGTCTCCGATGAAATTTCAGTGTCTTATCTGGCTACAGGCCTTAATGAAGGAATTGCCACTCCCGAAGAAGATGAACAGATCGAAATCCGAAAGGTGCATTTTGACGAGGCTGTAGAAATGGTAAGAAGGGGGGAGATCAGGGACGCTTTGTCAGTAGCCACTATACTCCGGGTAGCCCTTGGGATGAGGAATGGATTATGAGGATTGAGGGGAGATGGGACTCTTACTGACCTCACCTCACACCTCACACCTCACACCTCAACCCTACTTTTCCCCCATCATCTCCTTAAAAATCGTCGTCACCATCGCATCGCTCTTGATGAATCCACTGCCAAAATTATTATCGTATTCCTTACTCAGATTTAATGCTTTGATCTGATCAAGGTCGAGCCCCTCCTTGATCCTTTTTTTGACGGCGTCGCGGAGGGTCATGACCGCATCGCGGGCTTCGCGGTAGTCCTTTTTGTTGGCCAGGTCGCCATGGCCCGGAATGATAATGGTCTCATCGTCGATGATGGTCAGCGTCCTGGAAACGCCGGCGAGCCAACCATCCACCGATCCACCAGAATTGCGGTCAATAAACGGAAATCGTCCTTTCATAAAACAATCCCCGGTATGCAGGACATTGCTTCGGGGAAGGAAATATAAGGCGTCCCCGTCGGTGTGCGCATGATCCACATGGAAGATCATCACCTCTTCTCCATTCAGGAATACATTGAGCCCATCCCCAAAGGTGATCACCGGCCAGGCGGCTTCGGGTGCTGCTTTTTGAGGCTGAGAAAAATTGATGATTCGCTGATCCGCAGAAAGCCTTGCACGCACATTCTGATGAGCAATGATGGTTGCTCCCATTTTGGCGAAATTTTCATTGCCTCCCGAATGGTCGCCATGGAAGTGCGTGTTGAATAAAAATTTCACCGTACCCGGATTTATCGCCTGTATAGCCGTGTTGATTTTTTCAACAAGGGGGGCAAACTGGTCGTCGACCAGGACATTGCCATCCGGACCCGACAATACCATCATATTGCCGGCTCCCTGCCACTGGAGCATATGGATATGGTCTTTTATTTTAATTGTGGAGATGACGGCGTCGTCCATGTTGGCCTGTGCGGAGCAAAGGCAACAGGCCAGGACACATGCCAGAAGAAAACCGATTTTCAACATATTCAATGATTGAGGTTTAGATGCACTCCTTCAATTCCTTTTCCGTGTAAGCAAGCCCATGCGCTTTGAGCACCTCCTCCGGCACCCCGGCCCATTGATTGGGCGTATTTCCTTTGAATCCGATATCCTTCACACCTATGGCCGAAGTATAAAAACCGGTAGCGGTGAGGTTGCGCATCATATTGAAAAAACTGACGCCCTGGGAATGTTCCGGCTTTGCCTTTTTGGGATAGGCCACCAGGTCTACGACCTCAAGCTGCTGAGTGGAGCTGCAATCTTTAAAAGGCTTTTGAAAGCGATGGAGGCATTGCAGGTCCATCCAGCGCAATCCGCCACGCATGGGCACCTGGTAATGAGGCTGGTCTTTCACGATAAATTCTATAAAGCCCGGTACTCCGGCTTCCGTGGCACTTCCGCTCACCTCATCCTTTGGAATGATGATATCGGCCAGGATAGCGATGGAAGCCATTTCATCGGCCGTAAAAAAGGTCTTTGAGATGACTTCCTTATAATGGGTAACTTCTTCCGGACGGCGGGCAGGGCCTTCTGGCGGAGTCTTGCCTGGATCAGTGGGTGTTGCCGCGGCTTCCTGAGGTTTTGCCTCTTCTGTTTTGCATGAGGTAAGGAGGCTGGCGGCGGTGACGGTGCCCAGGGCGATGGTTTTGAGAGATTCGCGTCTTTTCATGATAGGATGGGTAGGATTATAGGATTGGTAGGATACATTGGATTTTATTAGATGGGTTTATTGTGTTGCATTGAGGATAGAAGTATAATAAGACCATTGGACAATTTCACAATTTCACAATTCAACAATACTAGATTTCGCGTTTTTTCATTTGATCCAGGATATATTCAGAAGTCCTCATGGACAGGGCCATGATGGTCCAGGTCGGGTTTTTATCAGCCTGGGAGACGAAAGGGCCTGCATCTGCGACGAACAGATTCTTGCAGTCATGCGCCTGGCAGTTCTTGTTTAATGGACCTTTTTTGGGATCGTCGTGCATGCGTACCGTACCCACTTCGTGGATGATGCGGCCGGGAGCGGCCAGTCCCCAATTGTTGTCTTTGGTATCAACCCCGAAGGTGATGGTGGCCCCCATCTGGGTGAGGATTTCCTGGAAGGTCTCCTGCATGTGTTTGGCCTGTTTGATTTCGTAGTCGGACCATTTGTAATTAAACCGGAGCACGGGGATACCGTACTTATCCACCACATTGGGATCGATCTCGCAATAATTGTCTTCCCTGGCAATGGCTTCTCCCCTGCCCGACATGCCCACCATGGCACCGTAAAAGGTGCGATAATCTTCTTTCAGCGAAGCGCCGTACCCCCCGGCTTCTTTAGTCTTGCCTTTCACCGGGAATTTGCCGTTGAGGTTTTCCATGCCCCCCATGAAACCATAACCGGGCATGCCCATACCTCCCCAGTATTCGATGTGATAGCCGCGGGGGAAATCCAGTTTTTTATTGTCCAGCCACCAGGGTGAATAAATGTGGGCGCCACCGACCCCGTCTTCGTTGTAACGTTCGTGGTCCATAAGCCTTGGCAATACTCCACCCATATCCTTGCCGGTGCTGTCGTGCAGGTACTTGCCGACGATATTGCTGGAATTGGCCAGCCCGTTGGGATGGGCTGATGATTTTGAATTGAGCAGGAGGCGGGCCGATTCGCAGGCGCTTGCTGCCAGAATCACCGCTTTTGCCTTGATATGATATTCCTGGAGGGTGTTGCGGTCCACATAAGATATGCCCGTTGCCAGACCTTCGGCATTGGTGGTCACTTCACGCGCCATGGCATCGCAGACCAGTTCAACGTTTTTATTTTTAAGGGCCGGGATCACCAGGCAGGAGGAAGCCGAAAAATCAGCATAATACTGGCATGCTCTCCCGCACTGGCCACAATAAACACAGACACCCCGGTCATCGTTTATTTTTTTGGTCAGCATGGACAGGCGGGACGGGATGACGTTGACCCCTGCTTTCATCGCCCCGTTTTTAATGTAGAGTTCATGCAGTCGTGGTTTGGGAGGAGGCAGAAAAAATCCGTCCGGATCATTCACCAGGCCTTCGTTGGTGCCAAATACCCCGATCATCTGGTCCACGCGGTCGTAATAAGGTTTGATGTCATCATAGCCGATCGGCCAGTCTTCACCAAGGCCATCAATGCTTCTGTGTTTAAAATCACGCGGGCCAAAACGCAGCGAGATCCTTCCCCAGTGATTGGTGCGTCCCCCCATCATCCTGGCCCGGAACCAGTCAAAACGCGAGCCTGGTTTCTGGGTATAGGGCTCACCTTCCAGTTCCCAACCTCCATAACAGGCATCGTAATCGCCATTGTTGCGGAATTTGGTGCTTGCGCCCCGTCTTGGCGATTCCCAATTCCATTTAAACTGGGTGATGTCTTTTTTAGGGTCGTACATGGGTCCGGCCTCGAGAAGGCATACTTTAAGTCCGGCTTGTCCCAGCATATAAGTAGCCATTCCGCCCCCGGCACCCGAGCCTACAATGACGACATCGTATTCGGTGGGATTTTCTTTGATTTGAAGACGCTGCATGAATAGTTTTGATTTGGAGGACTAATGTAAGAAAAAGATTGTTAGTTGGCTAGTTGGCTAGTTGGCTAGTTGGCTAGTTGGCTAGTTTGCCAGTTTG
>CAYOPD010000062.1:12803-23263 GCA_964405735.1 uncultured Saprospiraceae bacterium
TAGTTGGCTAGTTGGCTAGTTGGCTAGTTGGCTAGTTGGCTAGTTTGCCAGTTTGCTAGTTTGCTAGTTTGCTAGTTTGCTAGTCCGATTTGCATTGCACCCTTTGAAGATTAGTAGACTTAAAACAATTCCACAATTCAGCAATTCAGCAATTCAGCAATTTAAACATTAACTTCGCCGAAGCCGGGCACAAGGATTTGAATTCGGCGCTTTTTTTTAATTCTTCCGGAGAAAGGTTCCGGTCCATCTGCTGATAACCCTGTTTGCCGAAATAGGTTTCAGCGGTTTCCGTAAGAAGATAAAGGGCTTTCAATCCAAGGCTGCAGGCATGCTCTTCCAGTTTGGTGACCAGGGCAAGGGCTACGCCTCTGTTCCGGTGTTTTTCATCCACCCACATGCTTCTTAATAAACCGGTGCTTCCATACCACTCCAGGCCAATGCAACCCAGAAATTGCTGGCCTGCACGGGCAACAAAAAAATGTTCGAGGGAAGGGTCCAGGTCCTGGTATACAAGCTTTGATTGTTTCAATGCATCGCTGATCATATTAAAATCCCGCGTATCCGCAGGAAGGATTTCGACCGTATCTTTTGGAATTTCCATGTTCAAAAATTAAAAATAACTGAAATCGGCAGGATAAGAAAGTAACTTTACGCGACCGATATGACGATTAAACTTGCACCAGCATTCAAGACCCTGTTGTCCTTGTTTTTTTTAATTTTTCCTGTACTCGTCCAGGCCCAGACCATATTCATTGGCCAGGTGCGGGATGCCTATACCCAGATCGCTTTGGCAGGTGCAAGGGTAAACCTGGAGGATCTTTCCCAGGCCAGACAGGAAACCCTGACTGATTCACTGGGACGGTTCCGGTTTGAAGGAGTGGTTGCCGGCAGGCACCAAATTCTGATCAGCCTCGAAGGTTACCAGGACACCAGGATATCCGATTATCTGGTCGGGCGCATCAATATTCCCCTGGTCATCGATCTCGAACCCAGGATTTCCGATTTGCCGGAAGTGACCATTACCGGCAGAAGCACCGGGGCTTTTTTACATCCCCTGTCCAATAAACTGGTCGTCTCCCGGGAACAAACGGAGCGACTATCCGCCGGCTTTTTTGACCCGGCCCGATTATTTACCAACCAAGCCGGTGTAAGCCCTCTCAATGATGCTGCCAACCACCTGGTCATCCGGGGCAACAATCCCGCCTTTGTCAAATGGATGATCCACGGCACGGAAATCATCAATCCCAATCACCTGAGCAATGCTGGGACTTTTTCAGACCATGCCAGCGCGAGCGGGGGTGGCGTGAACATGATCAGTGCATCGGTATTGAACAACACCTATCTCAATAAAGCACCAAGCCCGGCAGGACTGGGCAATGCACTCGCAGGGATCGTGGATGTCAACCTCAGGCCCGGCAGGACAGATAAACTCACCACAGAGGCCCAGATCAGTTTACTTGGCATGGAAGCTGGTCTTGAAGGCCCTATATCTGCAGCACAAGGCAGTTCGTTTATTTTCCGGTACCGGTATTCTACAGTTGGTTTACTTTCTGAACTGGGAGCGAAATTCGGTGATGAGGATATCAACTACCAGGACCTTATGGGCCACCTGAGTTTTCCTTCAAAAAATACGGATTGGAACATTTTTTTCTTTACGGGGGATCATCAGAACAAGTACTCGGGATTTGAGGACAGTACGGAACGTACCGTCGATAAAGAAAGCCAGGACATTCTTTATGACGGTGGCCAGGCCATAGCCGGCATCAGCAATGAATGGAGGCTGAGCAGCACAAACCGCTGGGTCAATGACCTGGTTTGGTCACAGGCGCGAAGCCTGAGGGAATTTGGTCCAGCCGGCAGTAAATCCCTGGGAAATGTAAATCGCCTCCGGCAGGAGAAATGGAGCCTGCATTCCCGGCTGGTTTCCGCTTTTAAAAATAATGCAGTACTGACCACAGGTTTCCAGGCACAGTCCAATCTTGACCGGGCCCAGTACCAGGACGTGGTGCCCAAGCCTAATTTCGATTGTTGCCCGGATCCTTATTATTCCATCCAGCCTTATGCCCATTATTCCCTCCGCCTGCAAAACTGGACGATGGGAGCCGGCCTGCATTCCATGATCATGAATGCGGTATCGATCGAACCCAGGTTTCAGCTGCAATATCAGCTCAGTGCAAGCCAGTCCCTGCTTCTTAATGCGGGCAAACACAGCCAGGTCCCTTCCCCCATTTCCTATTACCCCAAAGAACTGCGTGATCCGATCGCCTCTTTTCAGGCTCAGGCCGGATACCGTAAAACCAATGCCCGGTCCGGATGGGGCCTTGCCTTTTATTACCAATATCACCTGGATGTGCCAAACAGCGGTGAGTATTATTCCCTGATCAACGACAATCCTTACGACAATTCATTCATAGCCCAGGCTGAATCGAAGGGCAGGATCTATGGCATGGAAACGGATTTCCAAACCATGCTTGATAAATGGAACTGGACCGGTAATCTTTCCCTGTTTCGCTCCCAACTGATTGCCCCTTCTGGCAAAGTGTATTCCAGCCGTTTTGATCAGAAATATATCCTGCACAGCGGAATTGGCCGTGAATGGGAAAAAGATAAGAAGGAGGCAAAACGCATCATTGGCATTCATACGCAGATCAGTTATGCCGGGGCGCTCCGGGATACTCCCCTGGATGAAGCGCGGTCCCGAAGTGCCGGATACCCCGTTTATCAATTCGATAACTTCAATACCATCCGGCGTCCTGACCTTTACCGGCTGGATTTCCGGATATACCGACGTAAGTTTTACAAACAAATCAATACCCTGCTGGCCCTGGATATCCAGAACCTGACGAACAAGCAGAATTTTTCCTTTTCCTATTTTGATTTTGTCCAGGGAAAGACAAACGTTAATTATCAACTCGGTATCCTGCCCAATATTTCCTTTACCATAGAATACTGACCGTCATGAAAATCGTTTATTTCATACTTGGATTGCTTTTTGTCACCTTCGCAGCCGTACAGTACAATGATCCTGACCCTTATATCTGGGGCAGTTATTACCTCTTTATCGCCATCCTCTCTTTTCTGGAAGCCCTGAAGAGATTTTATTCCATTCTGGTATGGGCAGCTTTAATCCTTACTCTCCTATGGGCCGCCTTCTATGTGCCCGATATGCTGGAATATTTTAAGCAGGGTGCGCCCAATATCGCCGGTCAGATGAAGGCAGAAACACCCTATATCGAAAATATGCGTGAATTCCTGGGCCTGGTCATCTGCGCTCTGGTAGTAGGATCCATTCTGTACAGAAACACAAAACGAAAATAAGTTTTTCGCTTATGCTGTACTCCCTGACCCCCATGCTGGAAACTCACGATCTTCCGGCAACGCTCCGTTTCTACACTGAAATTCTTTCGTTTAATGTTGATGCTTATGAGGAAGAATGGGGCTGGGCTTCCCTGTCCAAAGACCATATTTCCATCATGTTCAGCCGGCCTAATCCTCACCGCAATCTTCCTTCAGCCATTATGAGCGGTTCGTTGTATATTAAAACGGACTCCATAAATCAATGGTGGGAAAAACTAAGGCTGGCTTGCAATATCTGTTATGAACTGGAATCCTTCGAATATGGAATGAAGGAGTTTGCCATTTATGATAATAATGGATATCTCCTGCAGTTTGGTCAGGAAATCATGGAGGTGGCTGAACAGTGATTTGGCCTGTTCAACTTGTATATCCGATCAGCGCTTTCTTGAATTAATCCAAAAAAAAGGGTAAATTTAGGTAAAGGGGGTACCGGATGCTCCTGTATTTAATCGGGATTATTCTATTTCGTATTACTTAACGTGCGCCTTTTATAAAAACACTTCCTATGATCCTTAAAATTTTCACCAATTCAATAAGTCTTATTGTTTTCTTTACCTTTTTTGCTTCTTGCCATAAAGAAGAGATGACAAACACGAGGTTTACGGAAGACAAATTAGTGCCGCGGGCCAATTCGCAGCCGACTATAGGTTTTAATCCCAATATTGCGATCATTGGTCAAGCCGTAATAGTAACCTTGGAATTTGGAACTTGTGGCAAGGCCCAATTGCAGGAGGAGGTTCCGGCAGGATCCAACAACTGGGTTAAAAGGGTTGGCCCAACCCATGCAAGTACAGCTATTCCGGACATCCTCTACACCTTTACACCTGGTTCCATCGGTAATTGTTCCTACAAGTTCAGGGCAGTGGTTACGGGTGGCCAGGGGTGCACCGATTACACAGGGGCTCAGGAAGGAATATGTCTTGTAACCGTAAATCCATCCCTTGGTGACCCTTTTGGTGGCGGAAAAATTGCTTATATATTTCAACCAGGAGACCCAGGGTATATTTCGGGTGAAGTACATGGATTAATTGCAGCTCCGGGTGATCAAAGCATCGGGACTCCCTGGGGCTGCCCTGAGACATCTATTGTTGGAACTTCCGGGGAATTGGGAGCCGGACCAGCAAATACTCTGGCAATTATCAATGGGTGCGGATCCCCAGGAATAGCTGCCAGGATCTGTAATGACCTTGTAATAGCCGGTTATAGCGATTGGTTTTTGCCAAGCAGGAGTGAGCTGTATAAGCTTTATCAATTAAAAAATATTCTTGGAGGGTTTACTTCCGGATTTTATTGGAGTTCCAATGAATCATATCATTATAGTTACGCCTGGGCTCTGGCATTTGATACTGGCTATGAATACCCGCTCTATAAAGGGAACTCGTATTTTGTCCGTGCAGTAAGGTCATTTTAGGGCGAACTGCCTTTCACAATAAGGTATTCTCCAAAAATCCATATTCCTCCGGATAATCCGTAGTAAAGTGCAGCCCGCGGCTTTCTTTGCGCAAGGCGGCGGAGCGGGTCACCAGGTAACCGATGGAAATCAGGTTGCGGAGCTCACACAATTGTGGAGACAAGACAGTGGTATTATAGAGATCCTCGGTTTCATGGTAAAGGATATGGAGCCTGTCCATGGCACGTTTGAGACGAATATTGGACCGTACGATACCGACGTAGGAACTCATGATCTCCTTGAGTTCCTTCCAGCTTTGAGTGATCAACACCATTTCTTTGGGTTCCGTAGTCCCGCTGGCGTTCCATTCCGGTAGATGTGTCCGCAGAGCGATCTCCCCGATATGAGCCGAGAGGTAGACGGCAATCCGTTTACCGTAAACCAGGGCTTCGAGCAGGGAATTGGAGGCCAGGCGGTTGGCACCATGGAGGCCGGTGCTGCTGCATTCTCCGCAAGCATGGAGGTATTTTATTGAGGAACGTCCCAGCTGGTCCACCTGAATGCCCCCGCACATATAATGGCAGGCCGGTACTACCGGGATCATGGCCTTCATGGGATCGATACCGATACTCAGGCACTTTTCATTGATGGTCGGGAAATGGGCTATAAAAGCGTCACGGTCAAGATGGCGGCAATCGAGGTAAACAAAATCATCCCCCCGGATCTTCATTTCATTGTCGATTGCGCGGGCGACGATATCACGGGGAGCCAGGGATTTGCGCGGGTCGTACTTGTGCATAAATTCGGCCCCATCCCGGGTTTTCAGAATTCCGCCAAAACCGCGCACCGCTTCAGAGACCAGGAAATCCGGATTTTCGCCATTCGGATTGTAAAGTGCGGTCGGATGAAACTGGACAAACTCCATATTCTCCACCCTGCCCTTGGCCCGGTATACCATAGCGATCCCGTCGCCGGTAGCAATCTGGGGATTGGTAGTGGTTTTATATACCTGCCCGGTGCCTCCGGTGGCCAGAATAGTCGTACGCGCAATCCAGGTTTCAATTTCTTTGGTTGCTTTATTCAGAACGTAAGCGCCGTAACATTCAATATTGGGAGATACGCGGGTCAGCGAATAACCCAGGTGATGCTGGGTGATGAGGTTGATGGCATAATAATGTTCTTTAATGGAGATATTGGCAAAGGAAGCGGCTTTGGCGATCAATGCCCGCTGGATTTCAGCCCCGCTCAGGTCTTTATAATGAAGGATCCGGTGTTCGCTGTGGCCACCTTCGCGCCCCAGGTCATAATCGAGGTCCGATTTGGTTTTATCGAAACGGGTGCCCCAGTCGATGATTTCCTGTACCCTCGCCGGCCCTTCAGTGACCACATTATAAACCGACTCCCGGTTGCAGAGCCCGGCACCTGCATCCAGGGTATCTGCAATGTGTTTGTCAAAATTATCCTTGGTCTCGTCCCAGACTGCGGCTATCCCACCCTGGGCATACCGGGTATTGCTTTCTCCCTGGACGGTTTTGGTCAATACCGTAATGCTGAGGTCTTTGCGGAGTAAAGCCAGCTGGATGGCCGTAGACAATCCCGCCACACCGGATCCTATGATCAAAACATCGGTTGTATTCACAATGAGGATTTAAACCTTAAATGTACTTCAGATATGCCAAATCCCGGAGATTTGGCCTCTCTCCCTCACATGTGATCCAGATGTGTGTGCCGGGCTTTCACCGGGGATCCGAAATACCGGCTCGCATGGGTATCAAAATCGGATTCCGCATCCGTGGTATAAAACTCGTACCTGCTGTTTTTACCCAGCCTGGATTCGATTTCCGGATGTTTATGCAGGTAAGCCTGCAGGCTGTTTGCAACGATGGGCCCCTGGCTCATAAGATTGACCCCGGGAGGACAAAAGCTTTTGATTTTTTCCCGCACCAGGGGATAATGGGTGCAGGCCAGCAGGATCATATCGATATCAGGAGATTGTGCCATCAGTTGATCCACATATTTTTCAATAAAATAATCCGCGCCCGGATTTTGGAATTCATTGTTTTCAATTAAAGGTACCCAGAGGGGACAGGCCTGCTGAAAGACTTTGATTTCGGGGTAAAAATGTTTGATCTCCATCTGGTAGGATCCCGAGACCACTGTGCCGGTGGTTGCCAGGATGCCGATGTGCTTGCTGGCGGTATAACTGCCGATGATTTCTGTGGTGGGCCTGATGACCCCCAGTACTTTCCGGTCCGGAGCAAATTCAGGCAGGGCAAACAGCTGGATGTTTTTAAGAGCTTTGGCCGAGGCTGTGTTGCAGGCAAGGATCACCAAGGGGCATCCCTGATGAAAAAACCATCTCACGCTTTCAAGGGTGTATTCATAAATGGTGTTGAAGGAGCGCTGGCCGTATGGGGCCCGGGCATTGTCCCCCAGGTAGAGATAGTCATAATCGGGAAGAGCGGATATCAGGTCCCTGAGAATGGTGAGCCCACCATAACCCGAATCAAAAATACCAATCGGTCCGCTGTCCATCGACGGCGTAAAAATAAGGTATTTACAGCGTCAGAAAGAACCCCATTTGAAAGTCAGTAAAGCCGGAAGTCAGAATCAAATCACTCGTCAATCCCAATCGTTACTTTTGCCCGATGCGCATCGGAATCAATGCCCGCCTCCTTCTCCGCGATCGCCTCGAGGGCATCGGCTGGCATGCCTGGGAAATCATCCGGCGCATGACTCAAAAACACCCCGGGCATGAATTTGTACTTTTTTATGACCGCCGGGATGGCATTCTCATTCCTGAAGGAAAGAACATCCAGCCAGTGGTATTATTCCCGCCCAGCCGCCACCCTCTTCTGATCTGGTGGTGGTGCCGTGCACTTGGCCTTTCCTGCGTCCGTCACCGGATTGATGTATTTTATTCACCGGAAGTATTGATGCCCGGCGGATCAATCATTCCATGCCTGATCACCATCCACGACCTGTCCCCCCTGGTCATACCACGAAGCCTGCCCTTCGCCCACCGGTGGTATTACCAATTCTATACAAAAAAAAATGCAAAGGAAGCCGCTCATCTGTTCACCGTGAGCCAATTCTCCAGGTCTGAAATCATCCGGATATTATCTGTGCCACCTGAAAAACTCAGTGTGGTGTACAATGCAGCCCGGCCTTCCTTTCGGCCCACCCCGGATTCCGAAAACATCCGCAACCGTTTCACAGGCGGTAATCCTTATTTCATTTATGTGGGAGCCCTGCATCAGCGAAAAAATGCAGACAAGATCATTGAAGCCTTTGATGCTTTTAAAAAACAGGAAGGCGGTAAACATAAGTTAATACTGGCCGGAAAATTTATGGGAAAACACCGGCAAATCCGGACGGCCCTTGCAAAATCAGGGAACAGGGCTGACCTTTTATTCCTTGGATATGTCCCGGAAAATGACCTCAGCCTGATGCTTGCCGGTGCCGAAGCCCTGATCAACCTTTCGGAATACGAAGGTTTTGGCATGCCGCTGGTGGAAGCCTTTCAGTCGGGCACACCGGTGATCGCAGCCAATCGCTCCTGCTATCCGGAGATTTGCGGCGATGCCTGCCTCCTGGTCGATCCTTATGACATTCCTGCTGTAGTCGAGGCCATGCAACGGGCGATACAAAACAGGAAGGTCCTTGGTGCCGCCGGAATTCTTCAGGCCGGTGGATACAACTGGGACGAGTCTGCGGAACTGGTGTGGAGCCGGATAAATCTTGAACTTGTAAGAGAAAATCAACCAGGAAGTCCCCGGCCTTCCCATCATATAAAATGAAAAATCAAACGCACGGACCCCTGCCAAAGTCGACTACCCGTTTATAAAATTAACCAGGGCAGGGCAGCTGTCAGCTGAGAGCTTAAAACTCACAGGTCATATCTCGTTCCTCTCATCCATTTTCTTTTTAACTTCACCCCAAACAAGGATATGGACTATACCGTAGACGTACTGGCCGGCATGATCGACCATTCCCTCCTTCATCCTACGCTTACCGATGAAGAGATGATTGAAGGCTGCAAGACCGCTGTTGCCTACCGGATGGCAACGGTCTGCGTCAAACCTTATTTTGTCAAAAAAGCAGCGGAGATCACGGCAGGCAGCAATACCAAAGTCTGTTCGGTGATCGGTTTTCCCCATGGCAACAATACCGTCAAAATCAAGGTAGCCGAAACCCGACAGGCCATTCTGGAAGGGGCTACAGAGATCGACATGGTCGTGCATGCCGGAAAAGTATTAAGCAGGGATTGGCCCTATATCCGCCGGGACATCACTGCGGTGAACAAGGCTTGTATAAGAGGGGGAGCCATCCTTAAAGTGATTTTTGAAAATGACTTTCTGCCGGATGATAAACTCAAGATCAAGCTATGCAAGATCTGCAATGCCGTGGGTGTCGCCTTCGTAAAAACCAGCACCGGATATGGTTATGTCAAATCGGCCACCGGCGATTATCATTACCGGGGAGCCACTGCGGAAGATGTGATGCTCATGAGAAAGCATTGTGATCCTTCCATACAGATCAAGGCGGCCGGGGGCATTCGCACCCTGGACGACCTTCTTCTTTTTCGTTCCCTGGGTGTCACCCGTATTGGTGCGACCGCCAGCGTGGCCATGCTGGAAGAAGCCAAAAGGAGACTGGGCCTCCCAGGTTTTATGATGGAACCCCAGGAAAATAAAGGATATTAATAAACCAAATCCCTATCGTTCATGCTCTCACTGGGTTTTGTCACTGCGATCCTCGGGGATCACTCCCTGGAGGAGGTATTTGAATTTGCTTCCAGCCATGGATTCAAATGCATTGAGGTGATGTGCTGGCCGGCTTCAGGCACCGATACCCGTCGTTACGCAGGGGTCTGCCACATCGATGTCGACCGGCTGGATGACGGGGCCATCATACACATCAAAGGCTTGCAGGACAAGCATAAGGTAAAGATCTCCGGCCTGGGTTATTATCCCAATCCCCTGGATCCTGATCCCGTTCAATCCGCCTTTTATATCGATCACATTTGCAAGGTGATCAAAGCCTGCCGGGCACTGGATATCCCGGTCATGAATACCTTTATCGGTAAGGATCCCGGCCAGTCGGTTGAATATAATCTCGACCGGTTTAAAGAAATCTGGCCTTCCATCGTGGCCTATGCCGACAGCCTGGATGTCAAAATCGGCATAGAAAACTGTCCCATGCTTTTTACCCGGGATGAATGGCCCGGAGGCAAAAACCTGGCCACTACCCCTGCAATCTGGGACCGTATGTTTGAAATTATTCCCTCGCCTGCCCTGGGACTCAATTACGACCCTTCTCACCTGATCTGGCAAAGAATGGATGAAATCCAGCCTATTTATGACTATAAAGAAAGGCTGCACCATATCCACCTGAAGGATGCCAAAGTTTATACCGACAGATTAAACCGGCATGGCATCATGGCCTATCCCCTCCAGTACCACAGTCCGAAATTGCCCGGGCTCGGGGATGTGCGGTGGCGGGATTTTTTTTCCGCCCTCACCAGTGTGCGGTACCGGGGCCCGGTTTGTATTGAAGTGGAGGACAAAGCTTATGAAGGGAGCAAAGAAGATATATACGCTTCCATTAAGACGGCAAAGAAATTTGTGTCTCAGTTTTTGGAGGACTAATAAGAGCTAGAAGCTGGAAGCTGGAAGTTGGAAGATGGAAGATACGAGGCGGGCTGGGGAGC
>CAYOPD010000063.1:0-12542 GCA_964405735.1 uncultured Saprospiraceae bacterium
TGGTCCGGTTTCCTTATACGATCTCCGGAGAAGTTCAACGGGGAAGTGATCTGGGAGGCATCCGGGACAAGGAGATCGTATTTTATAAAACCCTGCAAAAAAATACCAGCCTTTATTTTGCTGCCCTCCAGGGATTTGGAGCGGATGCAAAGGATTACGACATACGAATTGAAAATCATAAAACAGGCGCCGCCGTCCGGATCTCCTCAGATCGACCTCTGATGAAACTGGCTTTCTGGTCCACTCAAATGACCTTATGTCCTGAACCGTTTACAAGGATTAGCGTCAAACCCGGGGAGGCGTTTAGCTGGGAGGTCCGGTATGAATTCTATACCTGTGAAATCAGGGATTGAATCGAAATGATGCCCTGAATGCGATTGAATGGAGCCCTTTCAGGGCGAGCGAAATGATGGTGTCCGACATTGGGCAAAAAGATTTTCGATTCTGTAGGGGGAATGGCACGCTTTTCAGGTTAAGAGGTTAATAATTTTAAAGAAATATGGACAGTTTCCAGTTTTTCAGATCAGTTCCGGTATCTCTTTTTATTGGCCTGTGGGCCGTCAATCCAGATTGCCGGTAAGATAGTGTGGAAAAAGCGGATCATTCAATGGCCCCTGATGGGCCGTCATTTCCAATTTTTCGTTGAATAGCGCGAAAAAAGCGGATCATTCAAATGGCCTGATGGGCCGTCATTTCCTGTTATCGGCCCGAAGGGCCACCATTCCCATAGCCAGGGGCATAAACTGCCCCTGGCTATGGGTCCAAATGTCTCCATTCGCCCTGAAGGGGCATCATTTCGTTTTGGACATGGATATTATTTTTGTCCCGTAAACACACATCTCAATGGGACAATCCCTTGTAAAAATTTATACCCATATTGTTTTTTCAACAAAGCACCGGCAACCCTTGATAACCGAGGAAATTGAACTGGAATTATTCAGTTATATCGGTGGAATCTGTAACCAATTGGGCTGCCCGACTATATCGGTAGGGGGCTATAAGGATCATGTTCATATCCTATGTTTATTGTCCAAGAAAATAACAATGATGAAACTTATGGAGGAGGTCAAAGGGCATTCTTCAAAATGGATAAAAACCAAGGGTCCGGAATACCAGAATTTTTTTTGGCAAAACGGATATGGTTCGTTTTCGGTTAATTCTAGAGATGTGGATCGTGTGGCTCAATATATCCGGTCACAAAGGGAGCATCATTCCGGAAAAACTTTCCAGGATGAATACAAGACAATGTTGATAGAGAATGAGATGGATTTTGATGAAAAATTTGTTTGGGATTGAAATAATAAATGCGATTGAATAGTGCCCCTTCAGGGCGGGTTTAATGCGTGACCCGCAGCCATGGGCGTTGAGCCCATGGCTGCGGGAATGGAGCCCTTTCAGGGCGATGTGATCGAGTGTGCCGAAGCAATGGTACCTCGCCTAATATTGGGAGAATAAGGCCCTTTCAGGCTGATTTGATCGAGTGGGGCGCAACAATGCTCGCCTCACTTGATGTGGAGAGAATAGGACCCTGTCAGGCTGATTCGATTGAGCCAGCTGCGACAATGATCGCCTCGCCCAATGTTGGGAGATCTGGGCCTTTTCAGGGCGATAAGGTCATAGAATATGGTAAGAGTGGCCATATTTTATTAAACTCAATTCCGGAATATTTCGGAGTTTTAAAACATTTCCTAATTCCCTGCATCGGCCTGAAAGGCCCACATTCCCCTAGTATTAGGCGGAACCGCCCAATGCTAGGGGACCAAAATGTCGACCTTCGCCCTGAAGGGGCATCATTTGTTTTTATCATTGAAAAGCTCCTTATTTTCGATTCGTTTTCCCTAAGGAATCAATCATGAAGATCAGCCAAACCATTACCCTAATAGGAATACTATTATCTGCAGGCTGTAAAAAGCCGGATTCACATACAGGACCCGCCTCAGCCGGTACTGGCAAAGACTACCCGGCTTATGGTGGAGACAAAGCCAATACCCGGTTCTCCCCATTGACTCAGATCACCCCTGAAAATGTGAACCAACTCAAAGTTTCATGGTCTTATTTCGCCAATAACTTACCGGACTCCTCTAAACCCCGGACCGGCGGCGAGATCCAATGCCAACCCATCGTGGTCAATGGGGTTCTTTATGGCACGTCTGCTGAATTAAATCTATTCGCCCTGGATGCTGCCACCGGAACTGAACTTTGGAAATTCATACCCCCCCAGGAAAATTTACGACGGCATGCAAACAGGGGAGTCATGTATTGGGAGGAAAGAGAGGATCAACGGATTTTTTACACCGCGGGTTACCATCTTTATTCCATCGATGCCGGATCCGGAAAAATAATAACCTCTTTTGGCGACAGCGGCCGTGTCGACCTGCATGAAGGATTGGGAGAAAACCTGGATCATGATGTCAAGAACCTCCATGTTACTGCCACCTCACCCGGGGTTATATATAAAAATACCCTGGTCATCGGTTCAAGCTTGTCCGAAGGGGGCGACGCTGCACCGGGCCATATCCGGGCCTTTGATGTGATCACCGGGAAATTGCAATGGGTTTTCCACACGATCCCCCAACCGGGTGAACCCGGCTACGAAACCTGGCCGGCGGATGCCTGGAAAAAATTCGGGGGAGTCAACAACTGGAGCGGTATGTCATTGGATGAGAAAAGAGGCCTGGTTTATTTCGGCACCGGTTCTCCTTCTTCGGATTATTATGGAGGGGACCGGGAGGGGGCAAACCTCTATGGGAATTGCGTCATCGCCCTTGAAGCGGAAACCGGCAAACTCAAATGGTATTACCAGGCCATCCGGCATGATCTTTGGGACCGTGATTTTCCCTGTCCGCCCAACCTGGCGACCATAATTCAAAATGGTAAAAAAAGGGATGTAGCCGTTCAGGCGGGCAAAGATGGTTTTATCTATGTGCTGGACCGGGATACCGGCGAACCGGTCTTTCCTATACAAGAGCATCCGGTTCCGGTGAATGGCCTGCCCGGGGAACATCCTTATCCTACTCAAATCACTCCCACTAAACCTCTGCCACTTATGCGGCAATTGTTCACGGAAGAAGATATTACGGACATTTCACCTGAATCACATGCCTTTGTCAAAAAACGATTTCAGGAGTTCCCGCCCACGACAAACAGGCATCAACCCCCCAGCGAAGCGGGCACCATCCTGTTTGGATACAGCGGAGGGGCGGAATGGGGCGGTGGAGCCGTAGACCCCTATGGCATCCTGTATCAAAATGCCAATGAAGCGCCCTGGGAACTCACGATGATCGACAAAACATCCCGTGAAAAAGAAACGGCCACCCTTTCCCCAGGCCATTCTTTATATCTTCGAAATTGCGCCTCCTGCCATGGAGCTGACCGCAAAGGCAACAGCAATGTAGTGCCGACCCTTCTCGATATCGGCAAGAAAAGATCGGCAGAGGATATCGCCGCCTTTATCCAGACCGGGAATGCCCGGATGCCCGCTTTTATTTATTTATCGGAAAAAGACAGAAAAGCCATTGCCGGATTTTTATTGGGAAAGGAAAGCTCCAGCCTTCTGGCACCAGCAGTCCATGCTGATCCTCCAGTCAGGAATAGACCGGATTTTCCTTACGAACCGCCTTTTACAATCAAGGTCTGGCAACGCTTTGTGGACCAAAACGGCTACAATGCCATCAAACCACCCTGGGGCACCCTCAATGCCATTGATCTCAATACCGGAGATTATCTCTGGCGGGTGCCTCTGGGAGAGTTTCCCGAACTTTCTCAAAAAGGCATACCGGTCACCGGTACGGAAACATATGGAGGTCCGGTAGTCACAGCGGGTGGGCTGATCTTCATCGCCTCCACCCGGGATGAACGGATCCGTGCTTTTGACAAAAAGTCAGGCAAAGTCCTTTGGGAATATCAATTGCCAGCCGGCGGATTTGCCACACCGATTACTTATGAGGTTTCTGGTAAACAATACATCGCCCTTGCCGTGGGCGGTGGCCGGGGTGCCAAACCCGGTGGATGGTATATGGCTTTTTCTTTGTAAGGCCGGGACCGCATCAACCCCATGCACTTCCGTAATGAAATAAAAAAATATCCAGGTATTTCCGCTGATTTCAATCATTGCTTTTGGGTGAGATAAGGATTAACTTAAGAAGGTTTAATCTTTATTTATGAGTGGTTCATATTTTTCATTCAGGCAGGGTTTTTTTTGCCTGGTGAGTATAGGGTTATTAGGTTTTTTAGGGTGCGCAACCTTTTACAAACCGGTATCGGTGGATTCAGGCACTTCCGAAAAATCAATAAAAATCATTACCGAGCAGACCTCCAAAAAATATTTTATCCTCCGACAGGGAGTTTATAATTATGCAATGAAAGATATTCATGTGGACAGTGATTCGGAAACTTTGATGGCTATTCTTACTCCGGTTGACTCCATCCATATGAAGTATATCCATGCTTCGATGTTTCATAATAAATTCAAATCAACCGATAACCTGGTTCTTCAGGAAATTCATATTTATTCGAAATTATCCTCACCCCCTGATATCTCGAAGGTTTTTTCTCTTCCTTTAGACCAAATCGAGGAAATTGAATTGATTGAATACGATCAGAAAAGAATGAAAAAACAAATGCTTACCGTTATTGGAGTTACTGTCGCTGTCGGACTTGTCGCAGGCTTGATCATTGCCTTATCCGATTTTGATATTTATAATCATAGGGTTACTCCCGATGGTCCCAAAACCACTTCCTGCCCTTATGTAAGCGTGTTTGATGGTGAACAATATTGGCTTCAGGGCGAATTGTATGGCGGGGCGATGAATCATACCCTTGAACGAATGGACTTTCTCCCGCTTAAGATCCGGCCAATCGATGGCGCTTTTCAAATTCGGATCAGTAACGAATTGAAAGAAAGGCAATATACCGATTTCGCAGACCTGATGATCATCGAACACAGTGACCGGGTGAAGGCGGGGCGGGGTACGGATGGGAAAATCTACCAGTTCTCCAATCCGGCTTTACCGTTTTCAGCCAATTTAAACGGCAAGCTGGACGTGTTGCCGTCCATCCTCCACCAAGATCTGAAAAAATGCAGTTTTGATGATACCTCGAATGCTTCAGGGATCAATCAACTCATGCTCGAATTCCAAAAGGAAGTTGGAATTCACAGCTCAAAATTAGTCCTCCAGGTCAAGAATTCATTCTGGCTGGATATGTTATACCGGGAATACTCCAGCCACTTTGGAAGGAGATACAATGACTGGCAAGAGGCTCAGGAAAAGCGGCCTGCTGAACAATTAACCCAATGGATTGAAGACCAGGATATGCCGCTGACGGTGTCTATATACTCCGACAACCGCTGGAAGACAGTAACCAGGCTGGATATGATAGGGCCGCTCGAATACCGGCAGATCATAGTGCCGTTGGAACCTGATCCAAGCGGAGAAACCGTAAAAATCAAACTTTCAACAGGGTTCTATTTCTGGGAACTGGATTATGCCGGGATGGATTTTACACCGGAAGAACCGGTCCGGATAACGACCCTGCAACCCAGTTTTGCACAGGATGAAAATGGAAGGGATGTGCTTTCCGAGATCAAAGACAATGATCAAAAATACCTGGGTCAACTGGAAACAGGCAATTATGCAATGATAAAATACAAATGCACTCAATCGGTTCCTCCAGGCAAAGCCTGGTCTGTTATCCTGAATACAAAGGGTTATTATGAACCCATCCGTGAATTTGAAGGCAGTCCGGACCGATCCTTTCTGAGGAAATTCAAAGCACCGGGCGAATTGGCCTTGTACAGCCTTAACCAATACCGATCGGTTTTGAACCACCAGGCCGGGGTGGCTGCAAGCCCCCAATAATGGAAATGGCAACAGCTTTACTTAAATCGGCTGCGCCGGCACCATGGAGTGTAGGGGCAATCTCAAAGCAAGGGGTAAAGAGATCGATCCCGGTCAAGGGAGTTGAGAAAATGTGGATGCTTTTCAGGCTTGTGGTAACTGTTTTATGGATATCGTGGAATTGTTATCGTTCCTTTCCAAAAATGATCCGTGCCGCAATGGGTTTAAACGGAAATACTAAAAAATTTTTCGGCAGGAATGAAATAAAAAGATGGATGAAGGCGGGTGGAAAATTTTATTTTGGAATATGGGCTCCTGGATTTCCTTCGTCGGTTTTTAATCGATATATCCAGACGGAGTTAAACAGGGTCATCCCGCACAATCAACCGGTAAACCGCTTACAGGCATTGCAATTTGCGATCACCAATAAATGCCCGTTGCACTGTGAGCATTGTTTTGAATGGAATAATTTAAACCGGGAAGAACCATTCACAACTGATGAACTTAAAAAAATAGCGGTTGCTTTTCAGGATGCCGGATGCTCCATCTTTCATTTTACCGGTGGTGAGCCGCTGGCCAGGATAAAATGCCTTGAGGAACTTATCCGGAAAGCAAGTCGAACAAGTGACTGTTGGATTGCTACTTCAGGACTTAACCTGACTTTGGAAAATGCCCTGAGGCTGAAAAAAGCCGGCACATCCGGTGTTTGCGTCAGCTTGGATGATTACCGGGCAGAATACCACAACCGGTTCCGGGGCAACCGCCGTTCCTTCGATTGGGCCATGGAGGGAGTTAAAAATGCAAATGAGGCCGGTTTGGTTACGGCTTTTACCTTATGCCCAAACCGGAATTTTGTTTCAAGAAGTAACCTGGAAAAATACATGGAGCTGGCAAAGTCCTGCGGCGTAGCATTCGTGCAATGGCTTGAACCTATTGCGGTAGGGCGCTATGAAGGGAAAGTGGTGAGCTTGTCGAAAAGTCAACTGGAAATCCTGGAAACATGCTATACAGACATCAATTACCATAAGCAATATCGGGATTATCCGTTAATCATTTACCACGGTTATTACCAGAGAAGGTACGGATGCCTGGCCGGTGGGTATAAATTGCTTTATCTTGATTCGGCAGGGTACATCAACGCCTGCCCGTTTTGTCAGACCCGCCAGCATCAGGCGCGCGAATTGTTGATGGGCAGACTTACCTTGGACAAGTTACGGATGAAAGGATGTCCTGTGAATTTTGACTCAGGGACCTTCATCCCCGCAGAGAAATAGGGTTTGTCCTGAATCTGAAAATTCAAATATGTTTTTTTAGCGGGGTCGGATAGGACAGGTTTGGACATTATTTTCCATAGTTGATTTTTTTATTACTTTTATCAACTGCTTTCGAGATCATGCCATGACAGTAAACAGGTCCACCATCCTCTTCCTGGTCTCCCTTATTTTTTTTGGGTTCAGCCCGGCCTGCCGTCACAAGAACCCTTCTCCTCACAACACTCTTGAATACAACCTTAAACTGGCTGGAAGCAATCGCCCCGAAATGGAAAAAGTACTGGCACATTTCAGCGCCTCCCCCGCCGACAGCCTGAAATACAAGGCAGCGGTCTTCCTGCTCTCCAATATGGAAGACCTGCATCATTTTGAAAGCAAGTGGCAGGAGCAATTCGATCCCGTCTTTTTCAAGGCGATGGCCGGTAAGTCGGATGAAGAGGTCGGCCCCCTGAGGGAGTCCCTGGATTCGTTATTTGGCAAACCCAACTGGAAAACGTTTGATAAAATTCCGGATCTTCGGATGCTGACTGCGGAATACCTGATCCGGAACATTGATCAGGCCTATGATGCATGGCAATCTGCCCCTTGGGCTGAGCAGGTCAGTTATCATGCTTTTTGCAACTACATACTTCCTTACAAAAACAAGAACGAATATCCGGAAGTTTGGCGGGATAAGGTCCTTGAACGGTATGGATACCTGCTCACCGATTCTCTGGTGCCTAAAACGATGACGGATATCTGTTGTGCCCTGGTGGATGAACAAAATTGGTTTGACTGGAATGAAGACTATGGGTTCTATCCTGCTGTTTTTGGTTTCAGCCAATTGATGGAAGGCCGCAAAGGCTCCTGTACCGAAATGGCCAACCTTGGAGCCTACACCGCAAGGGCACTGGGTATTCCGGTTGCAGTGGATTATATCCCTCAATACGGAAATATGAACGGCTCCCATGTATGGAATGCGCTGATCACTTCGGACACTAGCTTTCTGTATTTCGAGGGAGCAGGCGGTACAAGGCCCGGAGATATGTTCTATACGCGAGAAAAGGATTTCCGGCTGGCTAAGGTATTCCGCAGCCATTTTGATTTTGTGACCACCAGTTATGCCGCCCGTGCCCTGGATGCGGGTATTTCGGATATTCCGGAATTGTTGGAAAATCCCAGGATATTGGATGTCACCGACGGATATACCAAAGTTGCGGATATCAGAATCGATCAATTGGAGCGGGAAGGAGAACCGGTTTTTCTTTGCATCTATAAATGGCGTAACTGGACAGCGGTGGCTGGAGACTGGGTAAAGGACGGGCAGGCTTTTTTCCCCCAGATGGGCCGGGGACTTGTTTATATGCCTATGTATTATCACCGGGGTGAATACCTTCCTGCCGGAAACCCCTTTGTGTTGCCGGTATATGGAAATATATGGTACCCGGAAGCAGATGAAAAGAACATGCAATCCATGCTTCTGAGACGGGTCGATTTGTTCAAGCGAAATTGGGAATATACCCTCGCCAACCAAATGACGGGAGCCCGTTTGGAAGCAGCATTGGATTCAAACTTCAGTCAGCCGGTCTTATTGCATCAAATTCAGGCGCCCTTAAGAGTATACCGGGGTGCGCTTTTGAATGATCTTGATCAGAAAGGTCGGGCGACTTACGATTCCACCTGGACTACAGTGAACATTCATTCCCCGGAAAGTTTCCGGTATGTTCGCCTCATCTTCGATAAACCCCGGCAATTCCGACTAGGTGAAGTGGAGTTTTATGATACCAATGGTAATAATCCACTGTCAGGGAAACCATTGGGTAATGTGCCAGAACCCTCAAGGGCATTTGACGGATTCCCCGGTAAAGGAATTAAATTGATGGAAGATACCAGCCGGTCGCACTGGGTAGGACTGGACCTTGGAACCAAAAAACAAATTCACAGGGTCAGGTATTTGCCTGCTCATGATCAAAGGGCTGTACAGGAAGGAAAATCTTATGAATTGTTTTACTGGAAGGGGAATTGGGTATCCCTGGGCAGTCAAACCTGCAATGGTCTGCCATTGGAATTTAAACAGGTTCCTTCCAATGGATTATACTGGTTGCATTGCCGGGCTTGCGATGACCATGAAGAACGCATTTTCACATATGAAGACGGCAAACAGGTCTGGTGGTAGGCCTTGCCGGACATGTTTATCCAAAAGGCGCGCCTTGATTCGCACTAGTCTTTTGGTCCTGACTGACATCGGGCAACTGTCTGGTATTTTTAATTTATTGCGGTAAGTATTTTAAATTGCGGTACCGGCTTTTTCACTACTTTCCTTTTTGGAATAATAAATCAAACATGGCAGCAAGGACAACGATCCCGTCGGTTTTGAACATCAGACAATGGTCGAAAAACATTCAAGGCGAAGTCTTGACCGACCAGTATTCACTGGGCATGTATGCCACAGACGCCAGTTTTTACCAGATCTGGCCGGTGGCTGTCGTCCTACCAAGGGATGAAGAAGATGTCAAAAAGGCGGTAGCTTTTGCCGGTCAGAACAAACTAAAAATCTTGCCACGGGGAGGAGGGACCAGCCTGGCGGGCCAGACCGTTGGAGATGCCCTTGTGATTGATTTTTCCAAATACATGAACCAGGTCCTGGAGTTCAATGAACAGGAAAAATGGGTGCGGGTCCAACCCGGACTTGTTCGCGATGAACTCAATGAATACCTGGCGAAATACAAATTGCACTTCGCTCCGGACCCCGCAACGGCCAGCAGGGCCAATGTGGGCGGCATGGTGGGAAATAACTCGTCCGGTACCAAAAGTATTCTGTTTGGAAAGACCGTGGACCATGTGCTGGAAGCAAGGGTATTGCTGGCCGATGGCACCGGGCTAAAACTTAAGGAACTAAGTCCGGATGAATACAGGCGTAAAACCAGCCAGCATTGCCGGGAGGGGCAAATCTACAGGGGAGTACAAGAGATCATAAATCAAAACAGAGAGGAAATAAAAAACCGTTTTCCCAAGGTCATGCGCCGGGTCGGCGGGTACAACCTCGATGAATTTGTTTATACCGATCGCTGGAATCTCGCCAAACTCATCACCGGCAGTGAAGGGACCCTGGCAGTCACCCTTGAATTAAAGTTAAACCTGGTTCCCCTGCCGAAATTCAAATCCGTAGTCGTTGCTCATTTTGCCGATTTGTTGGAATCCATACGGGCGGTGGAGCCCATGCTGCCGTTCCGGCCTTCGGCCGTCGAAATTCTGGACCGGACCGTGCTCCATCTGAGTGCTGAAAACCTGACCACAAAACACCTCTGTTATCTGATTGAGGGCGACCCTGCCGCTATCCAGATTGTCGAGTTCTACGGAGATACACAGGAATCGGTCATGCAACGTGCCAAAGATATGATTGCCGATCTCCGCCAACGCGGCCTGGGTTATGCCTTTCCTTTGTTTCCCGAGGGCCCTTCCTTTGAAGATGTATGGACCTTGCGAAAAAAAGGGCTCGGCCTGATGATGGGCATAAAGAGTGAGAAAAAAGCCCTGAGTTTTATCGAAGATGCCGCTATTCCCACTCATGTGCTTCCGGAATACATCGACCAGGTCCTTAAAATTTGCGCCAAATACAATACGGAAGTATCCATGTATGCCCATGCCAGCGTCGGTGTGATCCACGTACAGCCCCTGCTCGACCTGCGCCGGGCTGAAGACATAGAGAACCTGAAACACATCACGGACGAAACGTTTGAACTGGTCGTCAAATATGGAGGCTCCTGGAGTGGGGAACACGGAGACGGACTGGTCAGGAGCGCATACAATGAACGGTATTTCGGCAGGCAGTTGTACGAGGCTTTTCGCGGTATAAAAAAATTATTCGATCCGGAAAACCGGATGAATCCGGGGAAAATAGTTGACGCTCCAACCATGGAGCACCATTTGCGTTACGGGACGGCATACCGGGACCGGGAGATCAAAACGGTTTATCATTACCGGCATGAAAACAGTTTTCGTGAATCGGTCCATATGTGTACCGGGGTGGGGGAATGCCGCAAAATGCTGGGAGGTACCATGTGCCCGAGTTTTAAAGCTACCCGGGATGAAGAACACTCCACCCGCGGAAGAGCCAATGCATTGAGATTGGCCATGTCGGGCCAACTGGACCAGGAAGGAATCAGCAGTCAACGCTTGCACCAGGTGATGGACCTTTGCCTGTCTTGCAAAGCCTGCAAATCGGAATGCCCAAGCAATGTGGATATGGCGAAAATGAAAGGGGATGTCACCCAGATTTATTACGATAAGCATGGCACAAGCTGGAGGGACCGGCTGATCCGGGACTCGTCTACCATGGCAGCCCGGTTGGCAGGATGGCCGGCACAAGTGATCAACGGGATCCAGCGTTCCGGCTTATTCCGTTATATGATGGATAAATGGGCCGGGATCGATTCGAGAAGGACCCTGCCCGCTTATGCTGCGGAACCGTTCTATAGATGGTTTGAAAAAAATAAAAACAAAGTCAATCCACCAGCACTTAAGAAAGTGGTTTTGTTTGCCGATACCTATTTAAATTTTCATGAACCCCAAATCGGGGTATCGGCCCTGGAATTACTCAATTCCTGCGGTTATGAGGTGATCCTCGCCAATGTAGGATGCTGTCAACGGCCGAAAATTTCCCATGGTTTTCTTCGGGACGCCAGGTCAGGCGGCACCGCTACACTTGAAAAACTCAGGCCTTATATGGAGCAGGGTCTCCCGATAGTAGTTTGTGAACCCAGTTGTGCTTCAGCCCTCAACGATGATCTGTCCGACCTTGTGGAGGATGAAAAGCTTGCCCGGCTGGCCAAGGACCATATCCTTATGATCGATCAATTTCTGGCAAAGGAACTTGAAAACGGAGGTATCAATCATAAGTTTGAATCCATTGCAGGGGATATCCTTATTCACGGACATTGTCATCAAAAAGCGCTTTATGGTACCAAAGCCATGAAAGAGGTTTTTGGTGAGACCGTGAATTCCCTCGGAGAAATTCCATCAGGTTGTTGTGGTATGGCCGGCTCCTTCGGATACGAAAAAGAGCACTACGACCTTTCCCGGAAAATCGGAGACCAGATCCTCTTTCCGGCGGTTAAAAACCGGAGACCAGGAACGACCCTGGTAGCCAATGGCTTCAGTTGCCGCCACCAAATCGAACATTTTACAGGGGTCAAAGCCAAACATTGGGTGGAGGTGATTAGAGGGGTGTAATACCGGTGGCTTTCACCTAAGGAAGGCAAGTGGCGGAAGCGGGTGGAAGCTACCTTGGGTCATTGCGGCTGCGCAAAGTGATTGCCATATGCAGCGCTCGAGGAAGCGCTAAGTGACAACAACTTGCGTCGCCCAGTGGCTTTCACTTGACGAAAGGAGATGCGCAAGGGGGTGTAATACCGGTGGCTTTCACCTAAGGAAGGCAAGTGGCGGAAGCGGGTGG
>CAYOPD010000063.1:12642-22906 GCA_964405735.1 uncultured Saprospiraceae bacterium
GCTAAGTGACAACCACTTGCGTCGCCCAGTGGCTCTCAACTTATGAAAAGCAGATGCGGAGGTGCGGAAGGGGTTGTAATTCCGGTGGCTTTCACCTAAGGAAGGCAAGTGCGGAAGCGGGTGGAAGACACCTTTGAATCGGTACGGAAGCGGTTGGAAGTTACCTGGGAATATCGGATTAACCAGGCGTTATAATTCCCCATCATTCCTTAAATTCACCACGTTAGTATTCCCAAGAATTTCAAAGCAAAGAGTTGAAGTTTAATGTTCATTGATTTATTGAGAATAATCATTATTGATTCAGACAATACCATACCATGACCTGGACCCAAAATACCGATCCTTTAAATAATATCGCCTGGTCTGCCCTGGTGGCCGCACTTCCGGTCATCCTCATCTTCTGGTTGTTGATCAAAAAGATGAAGGGTTATCAGGCGAGCCTGATCACGGTGTTGTTTTCCATTGTGATCGCGGTGGCCGTTTACGGCATGCCACTGAAACTTGCTTTTTTATCCGGCTTGCATGGCGCCCTTTACGGTTTATTCCCTATTTGCTGGATCATCCTGAGCGCGGTATTCCTCTTTAACCTCACCATCAAAGCCGGCCAGTTTGAGATCATTAAAAATTTTATGGCTTCGGTGACCCCGGATCGCAGGTTGCAGGCCCTGTTGATCGCGTTCTCGTTCGGAGCATTTCTGGAAGGCGCTGCCGGCTTCGGCGCCCCGGTAGCCATTTCGGCAGCCATGCTGGTTGGCCTGGGATTTAATCCCCTTTATGCGGCCGGAATTTGTTTAATAGCCAATACGGCGCCGGTGGCCTTTGGCTCAGTGGGTACCCCGATCATTATGGCCGGCAGGGTGTCGGAGATTCCTGAAATGGCCATTTCCCAAATGGTGGGCCGCACTTTGCCGATCCTTTCCATTGTCCTGCCCTTTTACCTGGTGGTCCTGATGTCAGGTTTTAAAAAGTCACTCGAGGTACTTCCGGCCATTGTAGTGTCCGGCCTGTCCTTTGCATTTTTCCAGTGGTTCGCTTCCAATTACCTGGGCCCCATGCTGCCCGATGTCATGGCAGGGATCGCTTCCATATTCTGCCTGATGGTCCTGTTGAAATTCTGGAAACCCACATCCATCTGGCGTTTTGCCGAAGAACCGGAGCAGACCCTGGACGCTACTGTTAAATATTCTGCAGGACAGGTATTGAAAGCCTGGTCCCCATTTATCATCATGACCATAGTGATCGTAGCCTGGGGGCTTCAACCTGTGAAGGACAGCTTGAACCACATGGGCATGCTGCGTTTTGATATTCCAGGACTGAATCAGGCCATTTTGAAAAACGACGGCAGCCCCTTGGTGATCCGGCCATTTGAATTCAATTATCTTTCTGCGCCGGGTACGGCAGTGCTTCTGGCCACCCTGATTTCCATTCCATTGGTCGGCCTGACCTACCGGCAGGGGATTGAAATATTCTGGATGACTTTAAAACAACTTAGATTCCCGATTTTGACTGTAGCGGCTGTGGTTGGATTTGCCTTTATTGCCAATTATTCCGCCATGTCCATCACCATGGCCCTGGCCTTGGCCAGCACGGGTGCCCTCTTTCCTTTTTTCTCACCCATACTGGGTTGGCTGGGTGTCTTTCTCACCGGCTCGGACACCTCATCCAATGCTCTTTTTTGTAAACTTCAGGCGACCTCCGCGGATGCACTGGGTATTGATCCCGTGATCACAGTGAGCGCCAATGCTTCCGGTGGAGTGACTGGTAAAATGATCTCGCCCCAGTCCATCGCCATAGGCGCTGCGGCCGTGGGACTTATTGGTCAGGAATCGGCACTCTTCCGCTTTACGCTGAAACACAGTTTTATCATGTTGTTTATCATTTGCCTGCTTACGACCTTCCAGGCTTATTCCTGGCACTGGCTTATCCCTGATTATACCAAGACGGATGGCCAGGCCATTGCAATAGCCCCCGATGGTTCCAGAGGAATGGCTTACCTTTTGATCATGACCCTGGCACTGGTCCTGCTTGTGATGGCGGTACTTCTGAGCAATAGAAAGATCAAGGCAGGCAACAGCGCCTGACCACCGGATCAGGATATTAATATATTTATTGAATTAAAAAAATCATTGCATGCATGCCGACCATCTGATCATCCGGGACAATCTCAAAGAGCTGTATCCTGATATTTATACCGGGGAAGCGCTTTCCAGGCTTTCTTCGATGTCTTCTTTCAACCGGGACATCAAAGAAATGATGGACCTCCGGATACAAAGGCGGTCACAACGCCAGGAACACCATAAGCGGATTGAGTTTTTGGAGCCGGAAAGTTTTATTCCGGGTACTTCCATCCGGGTATCCGATGCCCGGGATGGTCGGTTCGAAGGTTCCACCATCCCTGTGGATCTTCAAAGGCAATGGATCCAGGGCACCGGGCCTGCTGCCAAACCAAACGCTCCCCTGGAGAACAGTATCCGCAATGTGGCTTATGCTTTATTGTCGGGTGCGGATGGATGGATGTTTGATGGTGAGGATGCCCTCGGGCAAATCAATACCATGTCGCTCGATAACCAGCGCAACCTCAAATTGGCGATACACCAGGATCCCGTTTTTCTCAAGGTTGCTGAACAAGTGGCAAGCGAAATGAACCGCTGGTCCATGGATTTTTTTGGCAGGGTGATCATCAGTGACTGGAAAGAACAATTAAAATTTACAACCAAAATATTCAGGGCGCGTGGCCTTCATCTCGATGACCGGCATATACGGGATGCAGGGGGCATGGGCATGGCTGCTTCTATCGTGGACCTGGTTTTGTACGTAGTGAATAATTACCAGGCGCTTATGGATGCCGGTTCCTCCATCGTGTTGTATCTGCCGAAAATTCAATCTGCCGGGGAAGCTGCCTTATGGAACGACATGCTTACCGCTCTTGAAAATCTGCTCGGCCTGGAAACCGGAACTATTAAAGTATATGTCCTGGTGGAGCAATTAGAGGCAACTTACCAGCTGATGGAGATCCGGGCTGCCCTGGGCAAGCATTTCGTTGGCTTTAATACCGGGCGCTGGGACTACATCAACAGTGTAGCCGATGCCATGGCCTGGGACAAATCCTTCATCAATCCAAACATCGAAGCCATTACGATGACCTATGGATATATGCGCAACTATGAAGACCGGGTGAGGCGCGCTGTAAACACTCCCGACCTCAAGGGAGGCTATGCGCTGTGGCAAGGTGGTATGGAACCCAACATACCGGTTGGTTCTGCAGAGGGGGTTTCGGCCAGCATGAAAAAAGCCGTGATGGGAGCTGAGCGGGAGCAGGGTGATGGTGCCAGCGGGAAATGGGTAGCCCATTGGAAGATGGTGCATATCGTAAGACCGGTTTGGGAAAAGGCTGGTGCGATGAACCAGGCCGGCCGGGCCTTTCCACCACTGACTTATACCCAGGACGATGCGAATGGACTCGTTCTGCTTGAACCTGCACCCAGGACCATCCAGGGTGCCCGTAATCTTTTGAGTGTAGCCCTGCAGTATGGCAATGCCTTTCTGCAGGGTATGCAGGCTGCCGCACTCAAGCCGGCGGATTTTTTCGGCAATGAAGACATCCTATACCTCATGGAGGACATGGCCACCGGGGAGATCCGGCTAAGTATTTTGTGGGAATGGGTGCACAAGGGTGCGGTCCTTACGGAGCATGATGAAGCCTCCGGCACAAAGGCGGGTAACCTGTTTAATGCTGATTTATTCAACATCCTCCTGGAAGAGGAATACAATAAGCTATTGGCGGCAGGCAATAAAGACGTGCACGATGATTCGAAGACTACCACCTTGCCGATTGCCCGGGAAATCGCGGCGGCCTATGTCTCAGAGGAAATTAAGGCTCCCTGGTTTATTGACCTGCTCAACCTCAACCTGAATAACCCAGACCTGCAGAAGGCAAAAAAGAGAATTGACTTATACCTGGAGACTTTTAGAAATGAAAGAAGGCGTATAACGGAAAACCTGGATTTTTAGCCGGGGATCCTTTTCTCCCTTCCTCCCTTACTCCTTTTCTCCCTTCCTCCTTTTCTCCTTTTTATGTATATTCAGATCAAATAAACCCTAAATATGAGATCAATTTCTGCAATTCTTTGCTCCTTTATATTCTCCGGCATTTGCCTGGCCCAAAAACCACCTGCCCCAATGACTTCCAACCTGAATTTATCAAAGAGCAACATCAACAGGCTGATTTATCCTGCACCATTACTCACCGCTGCCAACGCCCAACGGTTGTTGGCTGAGCTCGATAAAATCAATGCCCCGGATGAAGCCGGGCTGAAAACCTGGCTGGCAGCAAATTTTAAAAGATTCGGGATTCAACAGGAACAGGTAAAACAGATAGTCATTTATTCAAGCAGGACGTTTTCGGATTGTACGATCTGCAAAAAGAATTGCAAAGGGCATTGTGTCCAGGACCCGGGCTCAGATTGTGTTTGCATCCATAAATCAGAGCCCAATCTCAGAACAACGGAAACTGCAAAAGCGGGCTCGGTAATCTTTTTATCCCTGTCGATGGTGGATGAAGCGGGAGCCCTGGATTTAATTTCAAATACCATCAAGGCTCAAAAACCGGCTGCGGCCACGAATTAAATAACCCGGTGAAGATTGAGGCCTAAAAGGATCCAGGTCATTGGACAGTCGAGGCATAACCTCTGATTTCAAACAGGGCATATTGCCTGGGCCTGGCATTTGTTTTTGGAAAATAAACTTCTGGACCAACTTGCCGGAGAGCCCCGGTAATCCATTTCATAAATGAAATCAAAGGGCCATAAAAAAGCCGGATTTGTCCTCAAATCCGGCTTCAGTCTTTGAATTTTACTTTTAATTCAGCGGGATCTTTTTAGCATTTGCCGCCAGCCATTGGCCAAAGGATTGTAATTCCGGGTTTAATTCTTTTGTTTTCCCGATATCGCGTTTATCCGTAAACATTTGTTCGAATTCCTGGTAAAACTGAAACATATTGCCCAGGTCTTCTGCTCCAGGGAATCCAAAACTCCTGAAAACCGCCGGGCTCACCTCATTATACCTGACTTCCTCACCAAGTGCTTTGGACAAAGCGGCTGCCATATCGGCGCAGGTGATGTGCTCGCCGGCAATGGCTATAGTCTGTCCTGCCATGGAAGGCCCTTTTTTGAATATACCATAGGCACATTTGCCGATATCCTCCGCCGCGATACCCGATAATCTTTTATCTCCCATGGGGAAGGTGATCGCAAGGACCCCATCGGGGCCCCGTTTCGGGCCCATTCCAAAATAAATCATATTTTCCCAATAGAAGGTGGTCGCCATGAAGGTCGTCGGAACGCCGAGTTTTGTAAACAATTCGTTGGACTCGCCTTTGGCGTCAAAATGCGGGACGGAATATTTCCCCATCAGGGTGGGCATACGGTCATCATCGACCGGGATCCAGTCCCTGGTGTCTTCCAGTGTGGACCAGATCACATGTTTGAGGCCGGTTGCTTTTGCTGCTTCAGCCATCACTTTGGCATCCTGGGCTTCCCGCTCCGGTGAAAAATGCTCCCAGAAAAAAGTAATACAAAAGGCCCCATAGGCGCCCTCCATAGCTTTTCGCACCGATTCTGGATCCTGAAGATCAGCCTTCACAACTTCTGCCCCCAGGGCAGCCAATGCTTTGGCTTTTTCAGAATTGGTATCCCGGGTGACCGCTCTTACTGCAAATTCACTATTGGGATCTGATAAAATGGCACGGGCAAGCCCGCCTCCCTGGGCACCGGTGGCGCCAAAAATGGTGATGATTTTCTTTTGTGGCATAATGATTTTTTAAACTTGTTGAACACCTCGAAGGGGGTCATGGTTCAGGAAACTCCTATATTTCTAATGGAATTCCCATCGCTTAACTTTTTGGCCCTTTTTATAAAGGGTTACTCCACCACGATTTTTTCAAACTGGTTTATACCTGCCCGGCTTATGGCGATAATATAAACTCCCCGGCTCAGGCCACGAATATCCAGTTCCGGACGGTTCTGATAAAACCGGATTCTGCGGCCCTGTAGGTCATACAGGGTGGCCCGCATACCGGCAGGCCAACCACTGATGCGGACCCTTTCCCTGGCCGGATTGGGTTGGATCACCCATTTTTCAGGGCGGCCTGAGAAAAGGGCAGTGGTGTTACAATCCAATTTTTCCATCCTTTTCCAGATCTCATTGTGCAAATCCAAGGGCACCAGGTCTTCATCGCCACTGACTCCCTGCCTCACCATGATCACATTCCTTGAAAATGAAATGCTGATCAGTTGGCCCTGGGAGCCTCCGGCTATGACTGCATCCGCTGGCGCATCCGGAGCTATGGGGCCGGGAATGCTTAGCGGGGAAGTGGGTGGTATAAATGAGGATTTGCCGTTGAGCCACCAGAGGTAGCCGTAAGAGGGATTCAGGTTCTGGGAAGAATTAATCATTTCCCGGAAATAGGCGGTATCCTGAACGATAACGGTGTTGCCCCATCTCCCTTTGTTGAGCACCATTAAACCAAAACGGGCCATATCCCTTGCTGTACTGAAATACAGGCTATTGGTACCCGTATAAATCCAAATACCGCCCATTCCGGTCTTCATCCTGATTTTTGAAGTCATGTAGGTGTTGAGGGGCTGGCCCGTGGCTTCCTCTAGGACCTTTTTGGTCAGGGTATAAGGCCCGTTGTGATAGACCCACCGCGTGCCGGCATCGGCGGTGTATATCAGACAGTTTGGGTTGACACAGAAAAAAAATCCTTCATTCAGCCCTGAAGTCATCGTCAACTGGTGCCGGATGGTGATTTTATCTTCCTTCTCTGCCGGCAAGCTGGTCCAGCCGGGACCCAGGTATTTGGACACCCGGTCATTCAAATCAAGGAATCCTTCCTCCTGAGCGATGCCGACCAATACGGCTTTCAGACTCTTGCCGGCAGAATACCAGGACCAGAGGCTGTCCCTGGTATAGGTCCCGAAATATTTTTCAACGACGATTTTACCATCCTTTAATACCAGGAATGACTTGGTTTGTTCCTGGCCGAGGAATCGGTAGAGGGAATCGAGGCGGTCCGGGCACCATCCGAGCTGGGTTGGATCCATCGTCTGCCAGGCATTGCCAAGAAGGGGAGGGAAGTAGAGATCCTGAGACCTTAAAAAAAAAGAAGTCAAAAGCGTTAGAAAGAAAATGGACAATATGCGCATACGAGTATGATTGCTGAAAAGCCTCATGGTTTAAGGGTTTAAAAATATAAACTGAAATGGCAATTCCCCATTAACCATCGTTCAACGAGTCCCTTTGGGCAGAAATGCTTTTGCAGAGGAGCGACCGGGCAGGGCATCCAAAGGTAAAATGAGTCCCGGTACGGTTTGAACAGCCATTTGGCTAATGTTGGCTAAGGACAACAATAGGAGATGGTTGGCCGGCCTGGTCATTGGGCGGAGGAAAGGTCTGGGGAGGTGGAAATTTACGAGTTGGGCCTGGGTGGAGAATATATTGTTCAAAACGGGTTCTGTGCCGTTCGGTTGAGAAAAAAAATCGTTGCCTGCTAAAAACGAATACAATCATTTCAAACATATTCAAACAGCTACAAGCGGTTACAAATGGCTATATGTGCTTGCAGCTGTTTAACCCTTTTTATCCCGGAAACCCGTTTATGGATATCCCAGGACCTGGAAAGGATGGTTTTTATCATTAATTTAGCAGAAACCGTTTGCTTTTTAGAAGGGTTTATGAATCAAATACAGGTGATGCCGGGTAATCATTTCTTTAAAACCACTGAATTGTACTCTCCTCCGTGGCGGGTGGAGAATAAAATCCAGCATTTATTGTGGATATTCCTGTTACTTGGATTTATATGCTATTTTACCAAATATTGCGGAAACACGGATGTTTCGAGCCATACTGTCGGACAAATTTGAATTAAAAAGCATAGGACAAATCTTCAATTCTTATGACTAGACTTCTGAATGCATCATTAATGCTTTTCCTTTTGACCAGTGGCGGGCAGACTGAAAGGCAGTGTGCAGAAACAATTTTATTTTCAGAGGGCAAAAGTTACAATACTAAGTATTTTACGACTAGTGATGGCATTATGCTACGTTATTTAAGTTCTGGGCAAGGACCGGCTCTCATATTTCAACCTGGCTGGATGATGCCTGCTGAAATATTCAAATTTCAACTTGACCAATTATCAAGTTCTTTCCATGTCATAGTATTGGATCCCAGGGGACAGGGATTATCAGAAGAAAGTCCAGACAATAATGATGTGGGACGAAGGGCTAGAGACATCTATGAATTAATTGAATTTGAAAAAATAGATTCATTTATTCTTGCAGGTTGGTCTTTAGGAGTATTAGATGTCTTGTATTATGCTGATAAATTTGGGACAGATAAATTAAATGGATTAGTTCTTATTGACGGCCCGGTTACTACTGACCATGAAGGAGTGCAGCAAGGTTGGAAGAATCTTGTCCATGATTTGCAGACAAACAGGCCGGAATTTGAGAAGGGTTTTATTTCAGCGCTTTTTAAAAATGAACAAGACTCAGTATTCATAAGGACACTTAAAGAAAGGCTATCCAATACTCCCACAAATAGTTCATTCGTTGCATTGGCTACTCATATGGCAGAACCTAAAGACTATAGTTACATTTTAACAAAAGTTGATGCACCAATTTTAATTACCTTAGCCGTATGGTCGTTTCAGTTAGAAAAATATAAACAAATCAAAAGGAATGCCTCCTTTGAAATATTTCATTGCGGACATGCATTATTTGTTGATGAAGCCGAAAGATTCAATCGATTAATTATCGAAATGGCTTCAAAAAAGCATTAATAGTGGATGAAACACCATATAATGAGACCGTAGACTAAACCAGGATTAATCCGACTATTAAAACCAGGATTGTATAATGATCAATGAAATTGCTGAACCGGGGGGTCTAAAATACCATCCCGGAATAGGCGTCATGCACGGAACATTAAAAACACTGAGCAGATCAGAATTTTAAGCAGTAAATATTTTTATTATGGCATTGGACAAAATATTGCTTTTGAGTTTTTTGACCATTTTTACTTCCTGCAGCGGACAGCAAAAATCAAATGACTCAATTGCTTCCAAACCAAATCCAAGAGTAATAAGAAGCTTTAAGGCGGTGGCTATGGCCCCCGATTTTGACACTACCTTGGTCAGTCAATACATCCGAAGTATTTTTCAGGATTCCAAAGGGAATTTATGGTTTGGCACTTTAGGAGAAGGTGTGGTGAAGTATGACGTTTCCACGGACTCTGTAAAAACCCTTACTTACTTTTCAAATCCAGATGGTTTTATTAACAATACGGTTTATGCCATTAATGAAGATAAAAGTGGCAATCTTTGGTTTGGTACAGACCAGGGCGTCTATAGATATGACGCGCCTGTCAGCGTTGGAAAAACCCGGCCTGCCGGATCGGCAGCTCAGGGAGTCTTTAGAAATTATAATCAAAAGGATGGGCTCAGCCATATAGATATCAGCCGTAAAGGCATCCTGGTTGACAAATCGGGTATAATTTGGGTAGGCACACATGGCGGCGTTTTTCGATACGACCCAAGTGCCGACAGCACCGGCAGTCAAAGTTTTTCCCTGTTTAGACCGCTTCCTCCGGTAAATGTTGCGGGCATCATGGAAGATAAAAGTGGGGACATTTGGTTTGCTTCTTGGGGGAATGGCGTCTTTCGGTATAACGGGACAACCATTACCCATTTTATGGAAAAGGAGGGCCTGGGTGAAAACTATGCAGGTGGCATGGCACAGGACAAGGATGGAAACATGTGGTTTACCATGAAAAACGGCATTTGCAAATATGACCCATCTGGAGATGCTGGTACAGCCTTCACTGAATATACGTCCAGGGACGGATTAGGTGGAACTGAATTTTGGGGAATATATATTGAACAATCGGGTATAATTTGGGTTACTGCCCGTGGCAGTACCACGAGATTTGACCCTTCCGTCCCCTTGCCAAATCCAAAAGCGTTTACCGTCTTTACATCAGCTAACGGCCTCAATTGCTGTGTACAAAGTATGTTCCAGGATAAATCAGGAAATATGTGGTGGGGTGCAGGGCAAGGCCTTTTTAGGTTTGACGGGAACCGATTTTATCAAGTTAAGCAGAAGGGCCCCTGGTAGTGCTAACCTAGTCGGCAGTTCTTTGAAATTGCTGATTATCAATCGCCGCAACTCTCGGACTCTCACAAAATAATCAAAACAATCCTTTTCAA
>CAYOPD010000064.1:0-22822 GCA_964405735.1 uncultured Saprospiraceae bacterium
GGCACTTTTTTATAAAATAGGCTTATACTAAAAGCTGATTTTCAATCAAATAACTAACTTACGTTAAACCACTTTATCAGCACAATAACTGCTGGCAAAGGCGTCCGGTTTGGCTTTAAAAACAAACCCCATTCCAAGGATGTACCCCATCGCTTCCTTCAGGGCCTCGTTGGACTTAAAGTGTGGGTCGGTATTGATATCGGCATGCACTTCCAGTTCCACCTGGTATTGGTCCAGCAAGTCACAGAGGTGATAGGCGATTTCCACAGACATGGATACTTCCGTGATCATTCTTTCCTTAAGACTCATAAACTTGGGCCGGTGCTGGTTGCAGATATACATGAACCCGCCTTTTTTCTCCCGGAGGAAGACGATCACGGTGGCAAACTCAATGCCATCCTGCCTGACTTCGGAATCCGTGCCAATACAGACCTTCAGCCGGTTGCCCGCTTCGGATTCCCTGATCAGTGTTTTTTCTACAGCTTCAAGGATGGGAACTTCAAGAATCTGACCGTCGAATTTTCTCCAGCGCAACATATTGGACGATGTTTGTGCTAATTTATAAAATAAAAGGCACATTTCCTGCATTTTATATATAACGCGGAAACCATAACGAATTTTTAGATTTATTGCGAACCGGAGATTCTTTATTTGATTTTGCAGCCACCATCCTGTACTTTTGTACATCCAATAAACCATGAATAAACTTCATATCATAGCGGCTTTGGTGCTGATTACGGGGATGGCCCTGTTCTTCTCCCTTTCCAGGGATGTAAGTACCTATGCGACCTTCCAGGAAGCAGCGGAAAACCAGCACCGGGTCAAGGTCGCAGGTACCCTCGCCAAGGACAAGGAGATGTATTATAATCCTGCTGAAAACCCGAACTATTTTTCATTCTACCTCCGTGATCCGAAAGGAGCCGAAAAAAAAGTAATCCTGCTTCAGGGCAAGCCCCAGGACTTTGACCGGTCGGAACAAATCGTAGTCACGGGTGAAATGAAAGGGGATGAATTCGTAGCCAACGAAGTGCTGCTGAAATGCCCTTCCAAATACAAAGACGAAGAAATCTACATGAAAAAACAAATCTAGCCGATGTCCCCTATTGAATATTTGGGTGAACATCGCTGGATCGGCCATGTACTCCATGCATCGGTCATCATAGGCTTCCTGGCCAGCCTCAATGCCATTGTCGGATACTCCAAATCGGTCAGGGATCCGGCCAGTTCCTGGATGAAATACGGACGGCTGGCTTTTTACCTGCAGGGCCTGATGGTCTTTGTCACGATATTTTTAATCTTCTTCGCCATGCTCAATCATTATTATGAATATGAGTATGTGCGGCACCATATCTCGGACGACCTTCCATTCAAGTACATTTTTGCGGCCTTCTGGGAAGGACAGGAAGGAAGCTTCCTGCTTTGGATGTTCTGGAATGTCGTCCTTGGGCTTGTCCTGATCCGCAAGAGCGGTCCATGGGAAGCCCCGGTCATGGCCATCTACGCAGTTCTCCAGTTACTTCTTTTTTCCATGCTTTTAGGGATCCATATCGGATGGGGTGAACATGTAGCGAAGCTGGGATCCAGCCCGAGTTTGCTGGTTAGGGAGACGTTTAACGCGCCGATTTTTGACAATCCCAACTATGTGAGCCTGTTGAAAGGCAACGGGCTCAATCCCCTTCTTCAAAATTACTGGATGACCATCCATCCTCCCACCCTCTTCCTTGGCTTTGCAAGCACCATCGTTCCCTTTCTTTTCGCGTTTGCGGGTTGGTGGAAAAAAGAACCAAAAGCCTGGCTCAAACCGGCCCAGGAATGGGCCTTGTTTGCCGTTTTTATCCTGGGGCTCGGTATCCTGATGGGAGGAGCCTGGGCCTATGAGGCATTGAGTTTTGGAGGTTATTGGGCCTGGGACCCCGTTGAAAACATGTCCCTGGTGCCCTGGATCATGCTCCTGGCAGGGCTTCATACCAATATGATCGCGAGGAGTACCGGAAGGGCTATTGGCACCACTTATATTTATTACACGGTCGCGTTCCTCCTGGTGCTCTACTCCACCTATCTTACCCGCAGCGGTGTGCTTGGCGACACCAGCGCTCATGCTTTTACCGACATGGGCCTGGAGTGGCAACTCATCCTCATGGTCCTCGTATTTACCGCTTTGGGGGCTTACCAGTACCTGAATAAACGGAACCTGGTGGCCCATCCTGCGGAAGAAGAAAAAATATATACCCGCGAATACTGGATGTTTATAGGGGGCATGGTTCTGCTTTTTTCCGCCATTCTCATTACCGGGGCGACTTCTTTGCCTGTGTTTAACAAGATAGTCAAGGCCATTTCCCCGGGATATCTGGGCAGTGTAATCGTGGATCCCATCAGTCACCACAATAAATTCCAACTTTGGATTGCCGTCCTCATTGGATTGCTGAGCGGGTCAGCGGAATTCCTTCGGTTTAAGGAAATCCGATGGGCTGAATATAAATCCAGGTTTTATAGATTGACAGGAGTCAGTCTGGGGATCACAACTGTCTTGTTTTTGCTCACATTCAGCTTGTTAAATGAACCATCATGGCAACACCTGGTGCTTCAGTTTGCCGGCATTTTCGCCCTGGTGAGCAACCTCACTTATCTTTTCACTTTCCTGCGGGGCAAACTTAAACTCGCCGGTTCTGCGATGGCCCATTTCGGATTTGGAATGATGGTGCTTGGAATCCTGGCCACCGGCTTGAACAAACAGATCATTTCCAGTAATCTTTTTGCTCAGTCTGACCTGCTTGAAGGTTTCAGCTCAGACGATTATATGCGCAACCTGGCCCTGATCAAGGGCGCCCCTATGCCCATCAAGGATTATGAGGTCACCTGGGTATCTGATACCCTGCTGGACCCTTTTAACCGGCAATTTGATATCCGCTTTGACCAGAAAGACGAATCGGGCAAGGTGATCAGAAAATTCAATTCCTTTCCTACGCTCATTTATAACCGGAACGAAACCCAGCCGCCGTCATCCAATCCTTCCATTTACCGGGGATTGCTGAAGGACCTATACACTTTTGTCAATTGGCTTCCACCCGCCATGATGAACAGGGAAGCCGCAGCTAAGATTGAAGACAGCCTTCGTTATAAACCACACCGAGTGGCCGTTGGGGACACGCTCTTTTTTTCGGGCGGTTACGGAGTCCTGGTGGCACTCGATGACAGCGCTCAGGTGCCGGAATATAAAGCTGAACCTGGTGACCAGGTGCTCAGAGCCACCGTACATTTTCACCGGCTCAACGATACCGGCTTCTATTCACTTCAATCGGTAATTGTATCCAGGGATAATTATTATTTCAGTCTTCCGGAAACCCAGAATGACCTGGCCATTAAACTCCGGATCAGCCCTATGAGCCTGGAAACATTTTATCCTTCCAGCCTTGAGGGAGATGACCTTGAATTGAAGGAAAACCAATCGGGTGAGGTCCACGGTTACCAGGTCCGGTTTATTGGCTTCGACAAAGATCCTGCACCGGCAAGGTATGCGTCCCAGCCGGATGATGTGGCGGTGGCGACGCGTCTTGAAATCACCAACCCTGCCGGCGAGGTAGATCATGCCGAACCTTTATTCGTGATTCGCAAAAACCAGGTATTCCTCGTTCCGGATTATATCCCTGGAAAAGCATTGAAAGTGTCCTGCATAAAAATTGATCCGCAAAAAGAAAGTGTTCTCCTCCGGTTGTACGAAAACAAAGAAAACACAATCCTGTTGGAACTCGCCGAAAATGCACCCCGGAATGACATGATCGTCGTTCAGTCCATTTTATTTCCGGGCATTAACCTTTTTTGGCTGGGTTCTTTGCTCATGCTGGGCGGAGTCCTGCTGAGCGGAGTGCGGAAATGGATCATCCGGTAACAGCAATGCCATCAACTTGAAAATACCGGCACTCCGAATTGTTTTACTGGGCGGGGGCAACCTTGCTTTCCACCTCAGTAAAGCCCTGTCGGGCCTGCCTGGCTATCCGCTGGTCCAGGTCTGGGCCCGTTCCCAAAAACAGGCCAAGGCACTGGGCGTAAGGGCCAATTGTGCGTTTACCCACAAATTCCAGGAAATTGAAAGCAGGGCAAACCTTTATATCATCTGCATTTCGGATGATTCCATTGAGTCCCTGGCTGCTGATTTGGCTGGTAGAATTCCGCCCGACGCTATGGTCGTCCATACTTCAGGAAGCAAACCCTCCGGATTGTTTAAATCCATGTACCGGAATTATGGAGTCTTCTATCCTCTTCAGACGTTCAGCCGGGAAAAAAAAATTACCTTTAGTGCGGTCCCCATTTTTATAACCGCATCCACCAAACAGACCAAAAGTCATCTAATCTACCTGGCCAGCCTGCTCAGCCAGGAAGTCCGGGTCATCGAAGACACGACAAGAATCAAATTGCATCTCGCGGCAGTCTTTGTCAACAATTTCCCAAATTATATCTATGCACTGACCGATCAATTCCTGGAAAGCCAGAAGCTGGATATCCGTTTGTTCTATCCGTTGATCGAGGAAACGCTGGTTAAAATAAAATCAGTGCCTCCGTTGAAAGCTCAGACCGGCCCAGCCCGCAGGCACGATAAATCAGTGATCGACCAGCACCTGAAGTTATTGCAAAAGTCCAGGCAGGAAGAGCTCGAATTGATTTACCAATTGTTTACCAGGTTAATCTGGAAAAAATTCCAATGAAACCGCTCTTGAGGTGAGGATTGAATTATTTTTAGCTTGTTTTAAAATTCAGAGGAACCGATGGCGACCGATGTGAAGATTGATGCATCCTGGAAGGCAGTCCTGCAGGAAGAGTTCGATAAACCCTATTTTCAGGCCATCCGGGATTTTATCAAAAGTGAAAAGGAAGCGGGCAAAGTGATCTATCCGCCGGGTTCAAAGATTTTTAATGCGTTTAACCACTGCTCCTTCGAACAGGTCAAGGTGGTGATCCTCGGCCAGGATCCCTACCATGGCCCGGGCCAGGCCATGGGCCTGAGTTTTTCGGTTCCGAAAGGCATTCCATTGCCGGCCTCCCTTAAGAATATTTACAAGGAAATCGAAAGGGACCTGCAGGTGAAAATGCCCGGACATGGCGACCTGAGTTCCTGGGCATCCCAGGGAGTATTTCTTCTCAATGCCATTCTCACGGTGGAACAGGCGAAGGCCGGTTCCCATCAGCACACCGGATGGCAAACGTTCACCGATGCCGTCATCCGGATTTTATCGGAAGAAAAAAGTGGCCTGGTATTTCTGCTGTGGGGAAATTTTGCCCGGAATAAAAAAGCCCTGATCGACCAGAGCAGGCACCATGTCCTGGAAGCGGCCCATCCTTCCCCACTCGCCGGGGGCGCCTTCCAAGGAAATCAACATTTCTCCACTGCGAACCGGCTGCTTATACAATCCAATAAAACACCTATACGATGGCAGATCGACGAATCATGATGCTTGTATTTATTTCCGGGGCCCTGGCTGTCCTGCTGGGCGCCTTCGGAGCCCATGCGCTGAGTCCTTACCTGGATGATGCAGGAGCTCAAACGTTTAATACGGCAAACCGGTATCATTTTTACCACACCTTCCTGGCTGCGTTACTGGGCATCTGGAAGCCGGGAGACCGGATTGCCCGGTATGGCCAGTTGCTTGCACTCGCCGGAATCGTACTGTTTTCAGGTTCCCTGTACCTCTTATCGTTCCGGGATGTGCTTGGTGTACCTGCTTGGATCGGACCCATCACACCCATTGGGGGATTTGCATTCATGCTGGCCTGGGCAGCAGGATTATTAAAATTGAATAAGGATTAAAAATTTAACAAACACTACTAACCATAATATTGGGGATTCTTACCTATATTCGTGCGAGGAAAAACCTAAAAAAAAGTTAATATGAAAATCAGGAATCTCGTTGTGACTGTTTTAGCGGCCTTGTTTGTTCACGCTGGTTTTGCCATTAATACTGTGAACAATACCGTGGCTGGTAACGGAGTGGCCCTACCTATTGAACTTGTAACCGGTCATGGGATGACCCGCACAGAAGCTAAAGCCATTCAGAAAGCGGAGAAGAAACAGGTCAGGACCCAAAAACGGATTGCTATGGTACAAAAATATCTGGCTAAAAACATGGCTAAAAAAGCGATTGATTTTAAAGATCCGGTAAACAAATGGTTGTGGTTTGGTGTATTTGGCTGGGGTGCGGGATTGGTTCTGTGGATTCTTGCAGCTGCGGTAACCACAGGTGGCGGTTTTTTGGGTGGAGGTTTCCTTGGCTTGTTGGCAAGCCTTGCCTGGTTGTTCGGAACAGTGGCCTTTGTAATCTGGTTGGTTAAAAAATTTGGTGACGCCTAAGACTTACTCTAAATAAATTCGAAAAGCCGTTTGTTTTGCAGACGGCTTTTTTTATTAATAAATAATGGTATAAAATTTGAACAATTGAATAAAGTATTTAATTTCGTATTCGAATAGGATATAAGAATCTTTAAAGACGAATATTGGGAATCATCAAAAGGCAAGATGTTCAACCCTGAAGCCCCTCCCCCGAGGGGCTTTTTTTTTATCCCGCTTTGGGTAAGGAGATCGTTTCGAATACCGTTTTTAAGATCACTTCCTTGATCCTTCGGGCAAGCAGGATATCAGGAGTTTTAAGCACGTATTGGTATTTGAACGAAGTGGTCTCCTGGTTGTTTGCCGTCACTTTGAGTTGTCCGCTTCCGGGTTGAATATTGGGATGAAAAGTGGCCAGGGTCTCTGAAATCCGCTTCTCCAGGTCATCAAAAGGGACCCGCATCTTATGGTTGATCTCAAACGGAACCGTGATAAAGTCTTCCTGTCCGGGTGAATAATTGATAAAATCTGTGGTGAATATCAGGTTTATGGGCAGGTAAACCAGTTCATCATCGTCATTGCGCATTGTGATCATGGACAATGAAAAGTTCAGGATTTCGCCGGTATGTTTGCCGATGCGGACGTAGTCCCCGATCTTCAGTTTATCGGAAAAAGCCAGGATCATGCCGCTGATGATATTGGATACATAATCCTTCATCACGATGGCCGTCGCGGCTGAAATCAGGGTAAACCCTGTGAAAAATTCACGGGGTTTGAGCTTGAACATGTACAAGACAGAATAGAACAAAGCCCCTGCCAGAAACAGAATATAGATGTTTTCCAAACCATAAGTGACATTGTCCGTCTGGCCCGGTTTCATATTCTTTCGTTTCCGGTACAGATATAACAATAGGTCCTTGACCAGTTCCGCAATCAGGAAAAACAATAAAAACCCGATGATGGCCCCGACCAGGTACGAAGTGATTCCCAGCGATTTTAACAACTGATCTTTATTTTCATTGAGGATGATCAGGGCCGCAATCAGTACCATCTTGATGATTCTCAGAAATACATTCATAACCGGAGGTTTGGAGGGGCAAAGGTAAGGATGATTGGGATTAAGGTTGTGGTTGTGGCTAAGGTTGATCTCCCTGTTCAAGGCGGTTGATTCCTTTCCCTCCCGTTTCCTTTCCCCGGTCGACATTCCACCTTCGAGCTTCGCTATTGATTCATGGGAATAGTCATATTTTTGTTCCTTATGGATTCTGTTTGCCTTTTTGACCATTAAACCGCTCAACCTGATTATCATGAAACAACGATTTTTCGACCGTTCCGTATACCATACCCGGAGAAACCGATTGGCCCATGCCGTGCAGGATGGATTGATCGTGTTTCCGTCCAATGAAGAAGCCAGCATGAATTACCGGGACAATACCTATCCGTACCGGCAGGACAGTTCCTTTTTGTATTTCTGCGGCATAGACCGGCCCGGGCTTTTCCTGTTTATAGACAGCCGGACCGGTGAATCCATACTGGCTGGCGATGAAAGTACGATGGACGATGTAGTATGGACGGGGCCTCAGGAATCCCTGGACAAACTGGCTGACCATGCAGGTATTGACAAGGTGATCACGCTGGACGAAGCAAAAAACTGGGTATCGAACCTGACCGAACGCAATATCAAGATCCATTTTCTTCCCGTGTACCGGGGAGACCAGGCCTTCCGACTTGCAGAATTATTCAATACCGGGGGCGAATCCATCTTCCATAAGGCATCCATACCCCTTATCGAAGCGGTGGTCAGTCTCCGCGAAATCAAAGACGAGCCGGAAATCAAAGAGCTGACCGATGCCATCAACATCAGCCGTCAGATGCATATCACCATGATGAAGACCTCCCGTGCAGGCATGACGGAAGCGGAGGTAATGGCACGAGTGAGGGCAGAATGTCTTCAGCATGATGTGGATGTCTCCTACCCCATCATCCTCACCGTGAACGGGCAGACGCTCCACAATCACGCCCATCACAATATCCTTGAGCACGGCCAATTGCTGCTTGGTGATTTTGGGTCTGAATCATCCATGCATTATGCGGGAGACATTACCCGCACCATACCGGTGAGCCGGCAATTTACCCCACTGCAAAAAGATATATATTCCCTGGTCCTTCAAACCCTTAATGCATGTACAACAGCAATCCGGGCCGGTGTACGTTACCTCGATATACATCTGATGGCCGCCAAGATCATTGCCGGTGGCTTAAAAGATCTTGGTTTTTTGAATGGAAATACCGATGACCTGGTTTCCGAAGGGGTACATGCATTGTTTTTTCCTCACGGATTGGGACATGCACTGGGATTGGACGTACACGATATGGAAAATCTTGGCGAAAAGTACACCGGTTATGAAGCCGGTCTGGAGCGAAGTGCCCAATTTGGGCTGAAGTCCCTGCGGCTGGCTAAGACCTTAAAGGCAGGCATGGTGCTCACCGTAGAACCTGGTATCTATTTAATCCCGGAACTGGTCTCTTTATGGAAAAAAAACCATTCCCATCCGGGCTTTATCAATTACGAAAGGATTGAAAGAAATATACCTTTTGGAGGCATCCGGATTGAGGACAATGTCCTTGTGCAGACGGAAGGGGCCCTGGTCCTTGGAGATCCTATCCCCAAAGAAGTCATAGACATCGAACAATACCGTGAACTGGCTTATTCCTGACGGGACGTTCGCAGGCTGAATACATGAAAATTTTTCTTTCAGAATACCGGCACGATTACACTACCTATACCTTCGGATACACCATCTATTGTATTTACGAGGGCAGACCGGACCTGGACGATATTTATACTCAGGGATTTCTCCCCTATACCGGGGATCTCGGCCTCAAATATGATTTATTTTACAAGTCGAGGGGGATCCGGATCCGCCTTTCTGATTTTAAGGATTCGAGCGAAAACCGCAGGGTAAACCGGAAAATGGAACCCCTCGGCATCACTTATGAAATGATCCCGGTGGAATCCTATACCGCCATGGAACAATTTGTTGAATTTGCCCGGAAATACAGCGAAGAAAGGATCGGTGAGGATAAAATGCCCCTGGAACGGATCCGCTATATCCTGGGCCGCAAATACCTTACCCATATTCTCCCTTTCGCTTCAGGGGGGGTGATCGTGGGTTATGTCCTTGCCGTAGTCACCGACCGCTATTTTCATTACTGGTTTTCCTTCTATGACACCCGATACCTGGATCAAAACAAACCTCTTGGAAAATGGCTGATGTGGAAATGCATCCACATCGCACGCGAACTGGGCAAGGAACACATCTACCTGGGTAACGGTTACCTTGAAAAATCCCTGTATAAGACCAGGGATTTTAAGTCCGTGGAATTTTATGAAGGCAACGCCTGGTCTTCCGATATAAAGCGGTTGCAGCAACTCTGCCTCTCCGATCCGGTCTTACCGGACCTGGATGCTTTCAAACTCAGTGACGCCCGCAATGAATGGATCGCGGCAGTGATGGCCCGCAAATAATGCAGGGTATTAAAAATTTACCTGAAAGGAACCCCTTTCACTTTTGTTTTAACCCGGCACAAATAACGATCGGCGGTCATGTACAAGGTGCTGCCGTCATCGCCCCAGGCACAATTGGCTGTGGCCTGGCCGGTTTCTATCCGTGCCACCAATTCGCCCTTGGGCGTTATGACCAGGACGCCACCGGGACCTGTACTCCATACATTGCCTTGTTCATCGACTTTCATTCCATCGGGAGCACCCCTTAAACCTTGTTTGGCCAGTTCACTGCAATCGTAAAAAAGTATCCCTTTGCCCAATAGCCCGGTAGCCTGGACCGGGTATCTTATAATGTGGGGTTTGGCCCCATCCGATTGACCAACATATAAAAATTTTTCATCCGGCGACAAAGCCAATCCATTAGGACGTACCAGGTCACTCACCACCAGACTGGTTTTCCCCTTGTCTACCAGGTAAACGCCAAACACCCCTGTTTCCCTGCTTTCATCTTTATCCTGTTTGGGCAAACCATAAGGCGGGTCGGTGAAATAGACCCTGCCTTTTGAATCGACGATGACATCATTCGGCGAATTAAACCTTTTCCCATTGTGGTTGTCTGTAAGGGTCCGTTTGCCTCCGGGCTTATTGAGAGGCATATAAGAAATTCTTCGATCCCCGTGTTCAGCAAGCAGGAGGTTGCCCTGCAAATCGCGGGTAAGACCATTGCTGCCAGGTTCCCTGCTGTATTTTACCACTCCGGTATAGCCGCTGGGCTTAATATATGGAAGGGCGCCTTCCCCATTGGGCCGCCAGATGTAAACAGTATTGGCCGGCACATCACTGAATAAGATGGCATTTTCTTCCTTCCACCACAAAGGCCCTTCTGACCAGTCAAATCCGTCGGCCAGAACCTCAATGGGTGCCATCGGGTCGATAAGCATTTCACCGGCAGGCTTTACAATGACGATTTTGCCGATGGTTTCCTGTGCATGCACAAGGATGGTCAAACAAAGAGTTACTAAAAAAGAAAACAATTTGTACATCTTATATTTTTTTTATTGACCCTGAGCCCAGCTTTTAATATCCACGCCATTGAAGGTGCCGCTGCTCATAAATAAAATGACCGTCTGGGTTCTCTGTATGGTATTCAGGTAATTTTCCAGTTCCGTGTTTTCTGTAAAAATAAGTAAATCCGGACGTCCAAACCGGGCTTTTATCTCCTCCGGGTCCAGGGCAGGCATTTTCTTTATTTCAAGGGTGTGCTTGTTGTAAAAGATCACCGCTTCGTCGGCCGGTTCGAGCGTATTCCGGTATTGGGAAAGAAAATTTTTATTCAGGCTGCTGAACGTATGGAGTTCCAGGATGGCTACCAGTCGGGTTCCCGGGTATTGGGTGCGGATGGCCTGAACAGTCGCCCTTACTTTGGAAGGGGCGTGGGCAAAATCCAGATATATTCTGGTCCCACCGGAAATATGCAGGGCCTGTAGCCGTCTGGCCGCCCCACGGAAAGAAGTAAGTGCGGAAAGTACATCGGTATCCCGGTGACCTAATGCGAGGCAAACCTGAAGGGCTGCTTCGGCATTCTGCATATTGTGCTGGCCAAATACCTGCATGGGGTATTCCTTACCGTTCCGGACAAGCTTGGCTGTTCCATCCAAGATTTCGTGATCGGGCGTATGGTAAGGCTGAAATACCAGGTCGGTCCGTTGACAGGTATCGACGATGCGGCACAAGTCTTCATCCCCCTGAAAATACCATACGGTGGCCAGGTCAGGCAATTGAGCTAAATAATTCCTGAATACTTCGATGTAGTCTTCCTTTGTGGGAAAGACATTGATATGGTCCCAGGCGATGCCGGTAATGATGGTAAGATGTGGCTTGTAATGAATGATTTTGGGAACCGGATCTATAGCCGAACTGAGATATTCATCTCCTTCGATCACCATCAGCGGGGCTTCCGACAACCGGATCATAAGATCAAATCCCTCAAGAGGCGCACCGACAAGATAATCGTAGTCTGACCCCAGATGTTTGAGCACATGCATGATCATGGAGGTCGTGGTGGTCTTGCCATGGCTTCCGGCCACCACTACCCTTCTCTTGTTCTTCGCATGGAGGGCGATAAATTCCGGATAAGACAAGATCCGGAGTTTCAATTCCTGGGCCCTGGCCAATTCGGGATTGTCTTTTCTGGCATGCATGCCCAGGATCACAAGGTCAATCGAAGCTTCCAGTTTGTCCGGGTACCATCCAGGTTCGGGCAGGAGGCCATGGTCATCCAGCCGGTCTTTAGCCGGATTATAAATTTCATCGTCGGAACCGGTAACCTGGTGCCCCGCCAGATGAAGGGCAATGCTGAGGTTGTGCATCACCGCTCCACCCATGGCTATGACATGAATTCGCATCCGGCAAAAATGGAAAAAATAAAGATCATATTAATCTTTTTTTGCATCTGTTAATCAGAATTGCTTCAGGCTGGAGAAATCCATCCGGGATCAAAGGGGGATGTTCCCGTGTTTCTTTGAAGGCCTGGACACCTCTTTTCTGGAAAGGCTGGCTAGTGCCTTGATGAGTTTTCGCCGGGTCTGTGAAGGAAGGATCACCTCATCGACATAACCCCTGGCTGCTGCCCGGTAAGGATGTAAAAAGGTATTGGCATATTCTTTTTCTTTTTCCAGGGCTTTAGCGTCAGGGTCCGCGGAGGCCTCGATCTCTTTTTTAAAAATGATTTCGCTGGCACCCCGGGCCCCCATGACCGCGATTTCAGCCCCCGGCCATGCAAAACTGAAATCAGCTCCAATGTGCTTTGAGTTCATTACATCATAAGCCCCTCCATAGGCTTTCCTGACAATCACGGTGAGCCTGGGCACGGTGGCTTCGCTGAAGGCATAGAGCAACTTAGCCCCGTGTACGATGATGCCGTTCCACTCCTGGTCTGTTCCGGGCAGAAATCCAGGCACATCCACGAGTACAACCAGCGGAATATTGAAAGAATCACAATAGCGGACAAAGCGAGCGGCTTTTCTGGATGCGTTTACATCGAGGACACCGGCCAGGACCTGGGGCTGATTGGCAACGATGCCAATCGATTTTCCACCGAGGGTGGCGAATCCAACGACAATATTGGGGGCAAAAAGTTCGTGGATTTCAAAGAATGAATCGTGGTCGGCAACCTCCCGGATCACCGATTTGATATCGTAAGGCAATTGACTGGAATCGGGCAACAACCCATCCAGTGCCGGCCGGTATTCATCTCCAAGGTCGAAGGGATATTGAGGGCTGGGGGCCTCATGATGCGAGGGAAGGTAATACAGCAGTTTTTTGATCATTTCAATACAGTCCATATCGTTGGCCGCCGTGAGGTGCGAGACGCCAGATTTCCCGGCATGCGTCAGAGCGCCGCCCAGGGATTCGCTGGTGACCGTTTCATTCGTCACGGTTTTCACCACATTCGGACCTGTGACAAACATGTAGGAAGTATGGTCCGTCATGAGAATAAAATCAGTAATGGCCGGAGAGTAGACCGCCCCGCCCGCGCAAGGGCCCAGGATGGCCGATATCTGGGGAATGACTCCCGATGCAACAGTGTTTCTGTAAAAGACCTCCGCATAACCGGCCAGGGAGTCCACTCCCTCCTGGATCCGGGCTCCTCCGGAATCATTCAATCCAACCAAAGGAGCCCTATTTTGAAGGGCCATGTCCATAATGACACAGATTTTTCTCGCATGGGTTTCGGACAAGGAGCCGCCAAAAACTGTAAAATCCTGGGCAAAAACATAGACCAGCCGGCCATTCACTAGGCCATAGCCGGTAATGACCCCATCCCCGGGGTAAAGGGTATTTTCCATGCCAAAATCCGTGTTCCGGTGGGTGACCAACATGCCAATCTCTTCGAAAGAATGAGGATCAAGCAGCAGATCAATCCTTTCCCGGGCGGTGAGTTTGCCTTTTTCGTGCTGTTGCCGGATGCGCAGATCACCTCCTCCGGACAGCGCCTCAGACCGCATCCGATTCAGCCTTTCAATGAATTCTTTTCTCATGACAGCTGGGTTAGCCCCTGAAATTGTGAATTTTACACATCGTATTTTATATACAGGATGGCTGAATTACTTTTCAATATATTATTAATTTTGTGATTCACCTTTAAAAAATTGTATGTCATCAACCGCGATTGAATCCATCCTCAGCGAACGTGTCATGTCCATGACAGAATCCGCCACCCTGCAAATGGCCGGTATGGCCCGCAAAATGAAGGAGCAAGGCATCGACGTGATCACCCTAAGCCTCGGAGAACCTGATTTTGACACTCCCCAGCACATCAAGGACGCCGCCCTGAAGGCCATGGAGGCAGGGCATACCAAGTACACTGCCGTCGCCGGAAACCTAGATCTCCGGGAAGCGATATGCGCAAAGCTGAAGAGGGAAAACGGACTGGATTACAAGCCCAGCCAGATCGTGGTTTCCAATGGGGCTAAACAGGATATCGCCAATTTATGCCTTGCCATGATCAATCCTGGGGATGAAGTGATCATACTCTCTCCATATTGGGTATCGTATTCCGATATTGTAAAAATGTGCGGCGGCGAAGCCATCGTGCTTTCCGCCGGGGTGGAAGAAGACTTTAAAGTCCCTGCATCCCGGGTCGAAGCTGCAATTTCGGACCGAACCAAGCTGATCATGTTTTCCAGCCCCTGTAATCCCACCGGTTCGGTTTTTAATCACGATGAACTCAAAGCCATTGCAGAAGCTGTGGCCCGTCACGAAAACATTTACATCATGTCCGATGAAATCTATGAGCATATCAATTTCACGGGAAAACACATCAGCATTGCCTCATTCCCGGAAGTCAAAGACCGCACCATAGTAATCAATGGATTTTCCAAAGCCTTTGCCATGACCGGATGGAGGCTGGGCTATATGGCCGCGCCCCAGTTTATTGCGGATGCTTGCATTAAAATCCAGGGTCAGATGACCTCGGGCGCAAATTCCATTGCCCAAAAGGCCGGCGTAGCCGCGCTCAATTCCGACCTGAAACCCACCCAGGAAATGACCATGGCCTTCAAGCGCAGGAGGGATCTCATTATCTCCCTCCTGAAGGAGATTCCAGGCTTTAAGTGCAATTTCCCCACCGGGGCATTTTATATCTTTCCCGATATCAGTGCCTACTTTGGTAAAAGCGATGGAGTGACCACGATCCGCAATTCGGACGATTTCTCCCTTTATTTACTGAACCAGGCCCATGTGGCCACCGTCGGAGGCTCAGCTTTCGGGGATGACCATTGTTTCCGTATCTCTTATGCAGCCAGTGAAGACCAGATTCGCGAAGCAGTCCGGCGCATAAAAGAAGCGGTTTCTAAGCTGAAATAACGTTAATTTTGCAATTCCTGTTGTGAGACCACTCTGTCCAACATTCTTCACGTTATCCTATTAATAATGGCCGCAATCAAATTCAACAGCACGAATACGCAATTTTTCCCTACCCTGAGAAAAAGGGTTAACCAGTATTTTGAGGAAAAAGGCATTCCCCAAACCGGGAATTATAAATTATATGTAAAAACAACCCTCCTCACGGCAGCCCTGACAGGCACATATCTGTGGCTGGTTTTTTTTACACCGCATTCCATCCTCCTGGGCCTGCTGCTTTGCGGCCTTCTTGGAGCCTTGGTTGCTGCGGTTGGTTTTAATGTCATGCACGACGGGGCGCATGGCAGTTATTCCAATAAAAGCTGGCTCAACAACGTCATGGCCTATTCCCTGAATGTATTGGGGGGGTCCTCCTTCATGTGGAAACACAAACACAACATAGCCCACCATTCCTTTACCAATATCGAAGGCATGGATGAAGATATCGATATCAAACCCTTTTTACGCGTCAATTCCTCTCAAAAACGATACTGGTTTCACAGGTTCCAGCACATTTACGGCTTGCTGTTGTATGGTTTTACATACCTCATGTGGATTTTTTTCAATGACTTTAAGAAATATTTCAGCCACAAGATTACCGACCATACCACGCTGCCGCCCATGAGCATGAGGGAGCACGTCACCTTTTGGATCACAAAAATTGCCTACGCCATCACTTTTTTCCTACTCCCCGTATGGCAGGTAGGCCTGCTGAAAACACTGCTTGGTTATGGCATGCTGGTATTTGTGACCGGCATACTGATCGCGATTGTCTTTCAATTGGCGCATGTTCATGAAGAGGCCGCCTTTGTGGAACCGCAGGGCGAACCATTTGTGATTGAAAATGACTGGGCTATCCATCAGATCAATACCACTGCCAATTTCGCCACCAAACAAAAATGGCACAGCTGGTTTTGGGGAGGCTTGAATTACCAGATAGAACATCACCTCTTCCCCAGGATCAGCCATGTGCATTATCCGGAAATCAGTAAAATCGTCAAACAAACCTGCCGGGAATTCAATATTGCCTATAATGAGTTTCCCACGGTCGTTCACGCCATCCATTCCCACTTCACCCATTTGAAGAAATTGGGGGGAGCTTATTGAGGGGTGAGGTTTGAGGGGTGAGGGATGAGGGTTCAGCTTTATTCGTCGGAGTCTACGATGGTGCCATAGTCAATAAACAGCTCCTCGCCGGGCTCGATGTCCCGGATTGCCTCAAATTCGGCCCCTTCATCAATGGAAAGGATATTGGGTTCACCGGAATGATTCAGGTAGAGCGCAATGTCCATCGTCTTAAATCCGCCTGCCGGTACAAAATAGTCCTTATCGTCAAACAGACAGTAGGTCTCGATCATATATCTGGAAGCTTCAGGCAGGGCAGCCACTTCTTTAAAAGATAGGCGGACCCATTCTCCCGGTTCTTTGGAAAAGATCGACCGGCATCCCTTGGGTATCGGCCTGACTGCAAAGACACCGATGCCATGGACGGAAGAAGGCCTGATCATAGCATAATGATGAAATTTGAGTTCTTCCAGTAGTCCGGCTTTATCCATAACTGTTTTATTTTAAAATTAAAAAGGGACTCCAAAAATATTGAAGTCCCTGATTGTCGCTGGAGCTATTTTGAGCCGAGGTCTTATTTTTTATCTGCCACTTCTTCAAATTCCACATCGGTGACATTGTCACCATTTGCAGAACCTGATTGCTGGCCCCCTCCCCCGGCTGTGCCGGCTCCATCCGCACCGGCTCCGGCCTGCTGCTGGGCCTGGTACAATTCCTGGCTGGCAGCCTGCCATACATTATTCAGTTTTTCAGTGGCTTTTTCAATGCTGGCCACGTCTTTGGATTTGTGGGCTTCCTTCAGTTCCAGGAGAGCGCCTTCAATATTGGCCTTATTGATGGCAGAAAGCTTATCGCCGTATTCTTTGAGTTGTTTTTCAGTCTGGAAGATGAGGGAATCCGCCATATTGATTTTCTCAATCGTCTCTTTTGCCTTTTTATCGGCATCTGCATTGGCTTCGGCTTCCCGCTTCATCCGGTCGATCTCCTCTTTGGAAAGGCCGGTTGAGGCTTCAATTCTGACTTTTTGTTCTTTCCCGGTGCCTTTGTCTTTCGCCGTGACATTGAGGATACCATTGGCATCCATATCAAAAATCACTTCAATTTGGGGCACCCCTCGTGGTGCAGGGGGTATGCCGTCAAGAATAAACCGACCCACGGTCCGATTGTCCTTGGCCATAGCCCTTTCACCCTGGAGGATATGGATTTCAACGGAAGGCTGATTGTCGCCTGCAGTAGAATACACTTTTGACTTCTTGGAAGGAATGGTGGTATTCCCTTCAATGACGGTATCAAATACACCACCCATGGTCTCAATGCCCATGGACAGCGGGGTGACATCAAGCAGCAATACGTCTTTAACTTCCCCGGTAAGAACTCCACCCTGAATGGCAGCGCCAACGGCAACGACCTCATCCGGGTTAACTCCCTTGCTGGGTTTTTTACCAAAAAAGTCTTCGACGGCCTGCTGAATTTTAGGAATGCGGGTGCTGCCTCCTACCAAAATGACTTCTTCAATATCATTTTTAGTAAGGCCCGCATCCTTGAGCGCCTGTTCGCAGGGTTTAATAGTCCTTGCAACGAGATGGTCTACCAGTTGTTCGAATTTCGCACGGCTGAGTTTGACATCCAGGTGTTTCGGCACGCCGTCCACTGCCGTTACATAGGGCAGGGTGATGGACGTTTCCATCGAGGAGGACAGTTCTATTTTAGCCCTTTCGGCGGCATCTTTCAGCCTTTGCAGGGCCATGGGATCTTTACGAAGATCAATGGCTTCCTGCTTTTTAAATTCTTCGGCCAGCCAGTCTATGATTACGGCGTCGAAATCATCCCCACCGAGATGGGTATCTCCATTCGTAGATTTGACTTCAAAAACACCGTCGCCCAGGTCCAGGATGGAAATATCAAAGGTGCCACCGCCAAGGTCGTAAACGGCAATGGTCATGTCCTTATGTTTTTTGTCGAGACCGTAAGCCAGTGCTGCTGCCGTTGGCTCATTGATGATTCTTTTTACCTTGAGGCCCGCAATCTCACCGGCCTCTTTGGTGGCCTGGCGCTGCGAATCGTTGAAATAAGCCGGTACGGTGATCACCGCTTCAGTGACCTCCTGTCCCAGAAAGTCTTCAGCCGTTTTTTTCATTTTCTGCAGGACAATGGCGGAAATCTCCTGCGGAGTATATGCCCTGCCGTCGATTTCCACTCTTACGGTATCGTTGTCCCCCCGTTTTACCTGGTAGGGTACACGTTTGAGTTCTTCGGTAACCTCTGCAAAACGCCTTCCCATGAAGCGTTTTATGGAGGATATGGTGCGTTGAGGGTTGGTGATGGCCTGTCTTTTGGCAGGGTCTCCCACTTTGCGTTCCCCATTGTCCATAAATGCCACGATGGAAGGAGTGGTCCTCCTGCCTTCATCATTGGCTATAACAGTGGGTTCGTTTCCTTCTATGACGGATACGCACGAGTTTGTGGTACCCAGGTCGATTCCTATAATTTTTCCCATTTGTATTTGACTTTGTTATTCTTAATCTCCTTAATCAATAGATATGCCAAGGCTTTTTTTTGCCAAAATGGGTAGCTTAAACTTGGAAAAACTGGGAAAATGTCAGATAAATGAGCTGGATGCTGCCAAAAAGGCAGTGGTTATTTTTTGACCCTAGGGCCGTTTTTCATCACAAAATCAACACGGTAAATATCTTTAAATTTTTCCATGGGATTGGTATTTGTGGCCACGAGGTCGGCCAGATAACCAGCCTGAATGCGGCCCCGGTTTTTAAGATCAAATGAACTTCAGGTTTCGAAGACGGTGATCCTGACCGGATTGCCCCACATAAACATGGAAATGTCTTCCTCCACAGGCACTACCCGGCAGCTAACCTGCCTGCCTTTTATTTTTAGCTGATCGGGCATATGGACAGGCCTGTATTTTTTACCATCAGGAGTGATGATGGCCCAAAATCCGGTACCGATATCAATATAATCGACCGTTCCAGTTATTTTAATAGACTTCATCGTACAAATCAGATGGATTTATTCAGACTTTTTCAATTTTTTCGATGGTTTGTTTTAAAAACCGGATCATTTCCTGCTGATCCCGGACGGTATCCTGAAGGGAGGCAACAAGGTGTGAAAGTGGATTGACAAAAGGGACATGGCAAAATGTGCTGATTCTTGCCCGCACATACCAGACTTCCCGGATGTCGCTGGCTGCCAGCATATAAGATTGATAGCTGGGGTTGTCCGATTGTAAACAAAGGGCATGTTTTTCTTTCAGAAGATTTTTCACACGCTTAACGACCACATCGGTCCAGGTGACAATGACATATACCTGGTCGTCCTTGATGCCTTGCATCCACTGCCCGGGTTCGAGATAACTGCATACGACTTTATCCCCTTCTTCCAGTACAGGTTCCATGCTCTTGCCTGAAACATCAAATGAACGGTGTGTGCCCTGGCTATACCTGAAGTCAGGGAGGGAATAAGTAGGCAATTCACTATAAAAAACAGGATCGGCCAGGTCACTGACATATCCTGCCTGGGCTGGCACAGGGACGTGGACGATGCGTTCTTCATTATGGGTATCTGTCACCACCGTGAGTATCCGGAGTTCATTTTTGTTGAAGTTATCCATATTGAATAAAGATCCGTTACCTGTAAGCAGATAAGTGAGGTTGAAATCGTATATTTCGCAAGCTTTTTTGAGGATGTCGTGCCCGGGATCATCTCTATCATGAATGATTTGGGCAAGGGTCTCGGGAAGATATTCGATTGAAAGGGAAAACTGTCGGAATGAATTGATCTTTCCCTGAGCCTTTAATATCTCAATACTCTCCGCAAATCGTTCCGAAACCGTTATCATATTAAAGAAAAGTGAAATATGTTTTCGGCTCAAATATAAGCATAAAGAGGATTTAACCAAATAAAATGTAAAATATTTTAGTCAGGCCTTTTTGAATGCCTGAAAGCTGGTACAGTGCTTAAGAAGACCGGTTATTTTCAACGATCCGGGTTGAGATTCTGGCTTGTCCGGATCAACCTGTGGGTCGCCGTCAGAACGAAGAAGCAATCCGGAGAAAGTCTTCTGCATCCAGGGAAGCCCCGCCTACCAGTGCGCCGTCCACATCCGGTTGAGCAAACAGGTCTCTGGCGTTGGAACCTTTTACACTGCCGCCATAAAGGATTACGGAACTGACGGAGACTTCCTGGTTGTAATGCATGGATATACGTTCCCGGATAAACGCATGCATTTCTTGCGCCTGTTCCGGGCTTGCAGTGACCCCTGTACCAATGGCCCAGATAGGTTCATACGCAATCACCACCCCCTTAAATTGTTCCGTGCTCAGATGAAATAACCCCTTTTCCAGCTGGTGGGCCACATGATCGTTTTGACCCGATTCTTTGCGGATGTCAAGGGGTTCGCCCACACAAAAAATGGGGATCAGGCCCTGGCCGAGCGCGGCCTTTACTTTTAAAGCAAGGAGCTCATCCGATTCGGCAAAATACTGTCTTCTTTCAGAGTGCCCAAGGATCACAAAAGGAATCCGGCAGGAACGAATCATTTGAGCGGATATTTCTCCGGTAAAAGCCCCTTTGGACTCCTGGTGGCAATTTTGGACCCCTACTTCTATGGGCGAATGGACAGATTGAAGAAAATTTTGCACGGCCAGGGCATGGATGAAAGGTGGAATGACCACCATCCGCGGCTCATGGTGGGTATAGGCTTTGGCAAGTTTATCGACCAGTTCTAGCCCTTCTTCGAGACCCAGGTTCATCTTCCAGTTGCCGGCAACGATTTTTTTCCTTCCCATGTTTAAAAATTTCGGCAAAGGTAAAAAAGTGGGGGTATTTCCATACCGAAGTTGGGAATATCGGCGGGGTGAGTTTACTTTGTGGGCGCTGCAAAAATCATGAAGCCCAATCATCTTCCTTTAATAGAACGGGACCTAAGCTGGTTATCCTTCAACCATCGGGTGCTCCAGGAAGCCAAGGATCCGACCGTACCCCTTTTGGACCGTTTGAAGTTTATGGCCATTTATTCTTCCAACCTGGAAGAATTTTTCAGGGTCAGGGTAGCCCAGATCATGAATCTGCTCCGTGTAGGCAGGGGAACCCGGAAAGCACTTGCCTTTGATCCGGACCGTCTGCTCAGGTCGATCATGAAAGTGGTAAACCAACATCAGCAGGAACTCACTTCCCTTTTTAACAAACAATTGTTGCCGGAACTCCGGTTTAACGGGATCCATATCCTGAACCCGGATATGCTGAATGCGGAGCAACTGGAATTTGTGGATAATTATTTTAAAGAAAGCCTGCAGGCCTTCATTCAACCCATTCTCCTGGTCGATAGCAAGATCAAACCCTTCCTGAACAGCGGAGCCCTATACCTCTACCTTCATCTGCTGGACCGTTCGAAGAATAAGAAGAAAGACCAGTTTGCCATCGTGCGTGTCCCGTCCGACCAGCTTCCCCGCTTTGTCATTCTGCCTGAAGCAAAAAAAGGGGAACACCAGGTGATGATCCTTGATGACATCGTCCGCCTATGTGTCAAATTCATTTTTCCGGGTTTTATCCTTAAAGACAGTTACTCGATCAAGCTTACCCGCGATTCCGAGTTGTATATCGATGATGAGACCCAGGGCGACCTGGTGGCCAAAATCAAAAAAAGCCTGGCTAAAAGGAATGTAGGGCCCGCATCCAGACTGGTTTATGACCGAAATATGCCCGGCACCATGCTCAACCTGCTGAAAAGGACTTTCGACATGCAGGACGTGGATGTGATCCCGGAAGGGAAATACCATAATAATTTTGATTTTTTCAAACTACCCGATTTCGGGAAAAAATACCTGAAGGAGCCTTCCCTGCCGCCGCTTCCCTACCCTGCCCTGGAAGAATCCGAAGATCTTTTTGGCGAGATCCGGAAACGGGACCACATGATCCATGTCCCTTATCACAAATACGAGTCGGTGATCCGATTTTTTGAAGAAGCATCCAAAGACAGCGCGGTCACGCACATCAAGGTGGTGCAATACCGGGTGGCGCGTGAATCCAGGATCATGGAGGCCCTCATTGATGCGGCCAGGGAAGGAAAAAAAGTTTCAGTTTTCATTGAAGTCAAAGCGCGTTTTGATGAAGAAGCCAACCTGCGTTGGGGCGAAAAACTGGAAAAAGCCGGTGTCCTGGTTAAATACAGTTTCCCCGAACTCAAGGTGCACAGCAAGATTGCGTGGATCCGGCGTATGGAGAACAAAACCGCCAAACAATATGCTTATCTGAGCACAGGTAATTTTAATGAGGACACCGCCCTCATCTATTCTGACCTGGGCCTGTTTACCGGGGATGGCAGGCTCACCAATGAAGTAAAAAAAATATTTGACTACCTGGAATCCGGAAGGATACCCACTGCCCCGTTTAAACACTTGCTGGTCGGCAAAAACAATCTCCGTGAAGAATTATCCAACCTGCTGGACTTTGAAATCAAACAGGCTAAAGCAGGCAAACCCGCCGAGATCATCATCAAACTCAACAGCCTGGAGGAC
>CAYOPD010000065.1:0-22444 GCA_964405735.1 uncultured Saprospiraceae bacterium
ACATTCCTGGTGGATATCAAGGGGGCGATGCCGCATGAATTTGCGAAGCATTATACACGCATCTAAATTTACCTGGCGATCAGTACATTAATCAGGCGATTAAAGGACCGGATAAAATCGATACGGGATCGATTGTATTCAAAAGCCATACCAGGGAAAGTAACGCTGGGGACGGAAGATACCTGGACGGTATTGACCCATGTCTTGCCACAACAGCCGATAGTGTATTCAGGCGGTGTAGGGAAAAACATCAGTTTTGAGCTGGAATTGATTAAGTCCTACCGGGCACAGGTTTACTTGTTTGATCCTTCGGACACGGGAATTCATACAATGAAAGCGCTTCCCGCCATACCTGGCATCTGTTTTACACCTGTAGCCTTATCCAATCACAATGGCATATTACAATTATTCCTTCCGGTCAACCCGGAAGAAGGCTCCTACACGAAGCAAATACACCAAACCGGTTACACCGATACCATTGAGTTTCCATGTCGCAGTGTTGTCAGCCTGATGAAGGAGAATGGCCATACAAGGATAGATATTTTAAAACTGGATATTGAAGGGGCTGAATATGAAGTATTGGAAGACATCATCAAGAATAATATAGAGGTAGATCAAATTTGTGTGGAGTTTCACCATTTTTTTGATGACATTCCTCGGAAGACTACACGTAAAGCCATGAAAATGTTGCGAGATGCAGGATATGTCAGGATTCACCGGCATGGGCTGGATTTTCTATATAGCCATTCCAGGTTGTTTCATGGAAAACAGGTAGAGAGGCGCTCCTTAAGTCGAAGTTGAATGGAATACAGGAAGGGTACAGCCCAACTGCATCACCTTTGGATAAGTCCCAGGACGGGAAAGGCCTTATCCCCTGATTCTTCCGGTGAGCGGTTATCCAATAATGAGGAAGCATACTTCCGAAAGGAAAATGTTTGGGTATTTCTCGAAAATCAACATGAAGCTTACGAAGGCGCATATCTAAATAAGGTAAAGTATGTTCCGCGCCTTGACACATTTCCCTTTACTATTCCACTATGGATGATGGTTCACGGATATGTCTGGGAAGTTCGACAACAATTTCCACCGGGGGCGCTTTTATGCGAATTGGGCTGCGCCTCGGGCGTCAATTATTTTGGCAAGCGCTTTTCGATGATCGGACTTGACTATTCATGGAGCTCTTTGCGGGCCATCGAACAATACCTGGAAAGAATACAGGCGGATGCTGTCCGGTTGCCTTTTGCCGATCAAAGTCTTGACGGCATTATCAGTTCCTTTTTCTGGGAACATATTTCGCCGGGAGATAAAGAGATCATGTTAAAGGAATTTCATCGCGTACTTAAACCCGGAGGTAAAGTAGTGATGCTGTATGACGTTGAAACGCAAAACAGATTTATCGGGCTCTTGAAAAGAGATGATCTTCGTGCTTACCATCGATTATTCCTGGAAGGAGACTATCATATCGGGTATGAAACGCCCGAGGAAAATGAGAAAAAATTTGAAACGGCTGATTTCCACGTGTTGAAACATTTTGGTTTGGAACGGACCTTTCTTCAATCGAACTCCGTCTATGTCAAATTGAGCAATATTCCCCGTTGGTATGGGAGACTTTCCACATGGATGTGTTGGTTGACAGTATCCGGGATACGGGGTTACCTGCATATGCTGGTGCTTCGCATAGTGGATATTACCATCGGACGTTTTTTTGATGAGCGCAAATCAAGGATATTCATCTCCGTATTAAAGAAATAGGATGAAAGTCACGATCTCGTGTGTCGGCAGGTTTCATGCGTACCATTTGGCCGCAGAGCTCGAAAAGCATGCGGTTCTCCGAACCTTAATCACGACCTATCCTGAATTTGAAGTCAGGAAATACGGGGTGCCATCCCAAAAGATTAAATCTGTGGTCCACTGGGAATTCGTGTTCAGAGCCCTGATGAAGGGATGCCGTCTTACAGGGGTCAATGCCAACCTGCTATTGCCCCGCCTCCATCAATGGTATGACCATATGGCTAAGGTCAGAATTCCGGTTGATACGACGGTATTTGTCGGTTGGTCAGGTGTTTCGGAAAATGCGTTGCTGTATGCGAAGTCGCTGGGTGCATTGACCATACTGGAGCGATGTTCATCCCATATCGGTGTGCAGACAGCATTATTGCAGGAGGAATACAAGCGGTATCATCCAAAAGGGGATTATTGTTTTACCCATCCCCGGGTGATCGAAAAGGAACTTCGGGAATATGAAATTGCCGATTATATAAGCGTGCCATCGACATTTGCCAAAAACAGTTTTTTGAGCAAACATTTTCCGGAAAGTAAAATCGTGCAGAATCCATATGGCGTCAACCTGACGAAATTTGTGCCTGGTGTTAAGCATGACAACATCTTCCGGGTGCTATTTGTCGGTCAAATGTCTTTACGAAAGGGCGTTCATTATCTTCTCGAAGCTTTTTCCAGCCTGAAAATAAAGGAAGCGGAATTAGTCCTTATCGGCAGCATGATGGACGAAATGAAACCTTTTCTGGAAAAATACAACAAAGGCGTCCGGTATCTTGGTGTAAAAACACAACAGGAACTTGTATACCATTATCAGCAAGCTTCCGTGTTTGTTATTTGTTCTATAGAAGAAGGTATGGCATATGTGCAGGCACAGGCGATGGCCTCCGGTCTTCCCCTGATCTGCACCACGAATACCGGGGGCGATGATCTCATTCGAAATGGCCGCGAAGGGTTTGTCATTCCGATCCGGAATGTGCAAGCCATTCAGGAAAAAATCGAATGGATGTATGAACATCAGGAGGAAGCAAAACATATGGGTGCTTTGGCCCGGGAACGAGTGGCATCCGGATTCACGTGGGGAGAATATGGGGATCGCTATTATCAATTTCTCACGACGCAAGCGGAACGATAAAGAAGAATGCGCATCCGTACACTTATGCTGCTATTGATTCCATTTTTCATGACTGCTTTTTCCTATGCCCAAGTTCCTTCCCTTCGGGCCGACCGGATAACAGAGAAAAAACGAATGATAACCTGGCGGAAAGAATTGCTTATCCGGCAGGATATCGTCATAGAATCGGAGGTCACGATCATGCCTCAGGCCTATATCCGAACCGCAAAAGGGGCCACCATAACTTTCAAAAAAAGAGTTACCATTCTAGGTGAATCCCAGGTATTTGATCCTGGTGCCAATCTGATTTTTGATCCTGGTGCCCTCAGTGAATTAAACATTTCGTGGTTTGGTGCCACCGGATATGATGAGACGGATGACACAAAAGCTTTTCAAAAGGCCATTTCCATAGCCGAAAAGATACCCACCACCACAACGCTGATCATCCCTGTCGGCCGGTATTTTATCTCGGAGACCCTTTCATCGGGAGATGGCCAGCCTGGCCGAAAAGCAATCAATTGGCAAGGCAAAGGTGTCAGCAATGACAATGTGCAGGGAGCATCCCTGAGCTGGAAGGGATCGCCTGGCGGAACGATGATTGTCATCCAAAACGCAAGTCAGTTTATCATCGAAAACCTGGATTTCACGGCGGAGGCAGGTTCTTTTCTCCAATACAATATCGAACTGCGGCCCATGCTCCATGCCGGCTATCTGCGGCATTGTTCTTTTTCCGGCACCACCGGCGATCAATCAGCGAACATCAACCTGAACGACGGTGACGGGGACCAGGTTTCGGAAATTCACATCGAAAACTGCATATTCAATGGTATAGCGCCCTCCAGAAAAAATCCTTCCGGCTCAGCCATTCGGGGAGGCCTGGCTAACACAAAGAATTTCTACATCCAGGCATGCTCGTTTGATCAATATGAAAAGGCTGCGATTGACATACACAATTCAGATATACTTCATGTAGAAGGATGCACGTTTTCGAATAACGAAATCGATATTTCCTGCCTGCTCTGCGGCACCTATGCCATTAGTAATTATAGCGAGCATTCCCGCGCCTTTTTCAACGGATCATTCAGCAGCAATGTGGCCTTTACCACCCTCATCAACAATAATTTCACCGGAAACCCCGCGGATGGGTATGTAGTCCGCGACGGTTCCGGCAGCCTCGTCCTTGTCAATAATAATTTCGGCGGAACTGATCAACGCGAGGATAACAACCGGATACGGTGGGAAGAAGGTTTGCTAAATCCCATTTACAGTACGGGAAATTTTTATAAGAACGCCAGCGCAGACCATCCCCCTTTCTATAACCGGAGCCATCAACCCAGGGTCAGTCATGTCACCTCCGTGGGGGACATCGGGGGTCGCAATGCTTTGGAACGAAAGCAGATTGAACGATAGACCGTACTATGACAACAGTTGAAATGGGGCCATTCGGTATATAAGCAACAAAATATTCTCGAGGAATGAGGTGGGCAATCATAGGGGCATCAGGGCCGGATACTTTTGAGTTTCACTTGCAGGACACGCTTCAGCATATGGGGCACGAAGTCCGCCTGTTTGACCTTACGCTCGGGGCCTATAAGGGCAGACTGATTCATTATTGGGTCCGGCGCATATCGGAGGCGTATGACCGGAAAAAAGCCAGGATGGTAGCGAATTCCATTTTACGGGCGGAACCAGATATTGTTCTCGCTGTTTATCGGCATATCCATCCCGATACGATTGCCTATATCAAGCGGGAGCGGCCGGATCTGCCGGTCATACATGTCAACCAGGATAACCTGACAACGCTTGAGCAGCAGCAGGTGCTGGCTTCAAACTATGACTGCATTTTCACGAAGGACCCTTACCTGGCCAAAACCTTCCGGGATAAGGCCGGACTGAATGCGCACTATCTGCCGGAGTCCTTTAATCCGCGGGTGCACAGACCTCCGGCAGTCAACAGGCGGGAAATCGAGAAAGAACTTGATCTGGATGTGTTGGTTTTTGGCACCTTTTATCCTTATCGCAACCGTTTTGTGGAGGGCATTCTGCGGCCCGGAAGGAAAATCAGGTTGTATGGATCGGAAGGACCGTTTTTCCCTGACCGGCTCCGGCCCTATTTTGCCGGCCACGTGATTTTGCATGAAGAAAAATCAAGGCTTTTATACGGGGCACGTATTGTGTTGAATAATTTCTTCTATGGCGAAATCGAAGGCGTCAACTGCAAGTATTTTGAGATAAACGGGATCGGGGCTTTTCAGCTTTGCGATTTTAAGGCGGTATTGCATGAATATTCACCTGTAACTCCTGCCGCCTACTCTTTTACTTCACTGGAAGAGGTCAATGATTTGATAGCGAAGTATGTGGATAAGCCGGATCTGCGTTATGAAATTGCCGAACAACAACGACAGCATTTCCTGGCGAATCATACCTATGAACACCGTATCCAGACGATTCTGGAATCAATTGGAAGAGGCGGGAAATCGGCTTCCCGGGTCATCTATGGAATGGATTAAGCCGGAAAGACAAAACGGGTGCTGAAAAAAAGAATCATAGCGGGCTTGTCGGGCAATGTACTGCTTCAAGCCGTCAACGCGATGATTCAGATCTTCGGTGTACCCCTGTGCCTGGCGTATTGGAAACAGGATTATTACGGCGAATGGTTATTGCTTTTTACCATACCGGGGTACCTCAGTGTGAGTGATTTCGGGTTGGGCACTTCCTCCACGGCAGAAATGTCGATGATGGCGGAAGATCAGCGTCAACACGAAATACAACCGCTATTGCGCAGCGTATTTTGGGTTATCGTCCTCTGGGGGTTTATCCCGTTTGGGCTTTTATTAGCGTCCAATTATTTCTGGCCCTGGTATTCCTGGCTAAAACTTCAGGCGGTTCAGGTACATGAATTCAAAGCCACATTCCCCATCCTGGTCTTGTATATTTATTTATCATTATTTCTGACTGTCCCGCTCAATTATTACCGGGTTATCAAGCAGTATCATGTGGAGCGGTACATATCCACGGTGTACAAACTGCTGGAGTTTGGTGTCCTGTTGATTTTGGTGCTCAGGGGATTGGGTATTTTTGCCGTGGCCCTGGGTTACCTGTTGCTGCGCACCCTTTATTTTTTCTTCATTGTCTTTGATCTGCACAGGAGGTCTGAAATTTTTCGCTTATGGCCGGTGCAGGTACATTTTCGGGAAGTACGTAAAATCCTGAAACCGGGCATCTCCGGGTTGTTTTTTTATTTGGGAGGCAACCTCCTCAATCAGGGTCTGAGCACCATCATCGGGCTCAATTTCGGACCCAGGAAACTGGTTATGTTCAATACGGTCCGGATGATGACCAATCTGGCCAAGCAGGTATTCAATGTCGTCAACCTGTCCCTTTATTCAGAGTTTAGCTTTGCCTATGGAGCCAAAAACATGCGTCTGATGCAGCGGCTTGTGCGATCCAGCCTTTTCATCAACCTGGTCATGTCGGGAGGCGCTGCCATTGTCCTGTTTTTCTTTGGCAACCTTTTATTGCATTGGTGGACGAAGGGGGTAGTTTACACGGAACCACTATTCCTGGGGATATTTTTGTTGTATACGGTATTGGGCGCGATCAGTTCAGTCGCGATCACGGTCGTGTTTGCCACGAATTCTTTCAGGAACACAGGTCTCCAATATCTTTTGTTGGTCAGCACCCTGATTATCATCAATGCCCTTTGGGTAAAGGCCCTGGGGCTCAATATGACCGCACTTACCCTCGTCCTTTTTGAATTGCTCATGATATGGTTGTGTGGCAAAGTAGTCTTAACCTTTATTCAGACAGACTGGAAGCGACTGCTCAGGGCCATGTCCTACCGGGATCTGTTGCCGGACCGGGAACCGAGGGATGCAAGCAGAATGTCCCGGGAGTAGCGCTTGGTTAAATATCGTGCTCTTGACAGGGAGATTATAAAAATGAATTTGCACGGATGCACCTTACGGTTTTAGAATGGATCAGCCTGGTTTTTTCCGCCTGGTGTATCTACCGGTTTATCCGTGAGCTGGGGGTACAGATCAATATTGTCCATGCCATAGCCACCATTACATGCATGATATACCTTGTTATGCCCGTGGTAGCATACACTATTTACAACAAGTATAATGATCTTGCCAGGCTTTTTCAAACAGTAATGCCCATTAAGTCAAATGTCTATTTTAGTTATGCCTTGCCAGCAACAGTTGCTTTGGTAGCAGGATTGTTCTGGCCACTTCGGCGAAAGGGAGAAAGGACGGACTTTGGGCTATTGCAACAGGCAGAAAACTATCTTGCCGGAAAGCATTTTCTTGGTCACACCTTTGTCATTGTTGGATTAGTTTGTGGCTTGCTGTTACGTATTGTTCCCGACTCGTTCAGAGGTATTATTCTATTTACAAATCAACTCATTTTTATTGGGGTATTTTATCTGCTGTTCAGTCCAGTACGTTATAAAGGACTGGTATTAGTCCTCGCCTTAATTATTTTATTTTTTCAGGTGGTCAATACCGGTATGTATGGTGAATTAATATTCTGGAGCCTTCTTTTATTAATTTACTTATTAATGAAAATAACACGGGTACGACTTATTTATAAATTGTGCCTGATAGTATTCGGATTAACTGCAATTTTGTTTATTCAGTCAATTAAACAAGAATACCGGGCACGTACCTGGGATGATAATACGCAAACGAGAGATGTCGGCTTTTTTCTCCAATTAATTCAAGACCGGATTACGAAGCCCTCTACATTAGTGGAGCCAAAGCGTTTGTATTCCATGACGACCCGTGGAAATCAGGGATTTCTTCTTGCCCGAACCATTGATTATGTTCCCAGCAGAGAACCTTTTACCCGCGGGGAAACAATCCTAACCTCGATAGAAGCATCCCTGGTTCCGAGGATATTCTGGAAAGACAAACCAGCACTTGGAGGCATGGCTATGACATGCAGATTTCTTGGGGATTGCGGGAAGAGGAATTACAGTTATAACATTGGGCAGATCGGCGAGGCATATGTCAATTTTGGTAAAGGGGGAGGCGTTGTATTTATGTTCGTTTATGGGTTTTTTATTAATTGGATGATTCGCATTGCAAAAAGATTGTCAGGGCTTTATCCAACCATCATTTTATGGATACCGTTATTGTTTTATTCCGCTTTTTCAATGGAAACGGATGTTCTTACTTTTCTGAATTCATTTGTCAAGGGGGTTATCTTTTGTGGCGGTATTTTCCTTTTTTTCAGATTATTCCTTCGCTGGAAAATATAAATTGTTTCGAGCCATGATGTATCGGAACAGAAATCCAAATAGGCCAGAATGAAAGTAGTACTGGTGTTCCGGTCAAGGAGTAAAGGAGGGCAAAGCATAGAAGGCATATTCAGCAGCCTAAAAACTTACGAAACGGAAAAAATAAAGATTGAATCCTGGGAGATAAATCCCCATAAATCCATCTTCCGGAATGTGCTTTCGCTTCGACGTTGTCGCGCTGACGCATACCACATTACCGGGGATATTACATATTACGCTTGTTTTCTTTTGGGCAAACCTATTATACTAACTATCCATGATATCGGTCGGTACAAAGAACTCAAAGGATGGAAAAAATGGCTTTTCAGCCGGGCTATGATTAGATGGCCAATCTCCGTTTCAAAATATATAACCACCGTTTCACAATTTACAGCGCAGGATATTATTTCTCATTTTCGTTTATCCCGGCTGCAAAACATACAAATAATTCCCAATGGCTACAACCCGATCTTTACTTTTCACCCAAGGGAATTTAATAAAACATGTCCAAGATTATTACATGTTGGAACTGCGATGCATAAGAATTTACATACGGTCATTGAGGCAGCTTCACAGATGAATTGTACATTGACCATTATCGGGGCTTTGGATAACCCGACGTTGGAATTAATCAGAGGAAAAAATATTCATTTTGAAAATTGGATCAATGTGGATGTACAGATATTATTGCAGCAATATATTCAGGCGGATATTCTTGTATTTGTTTCTACCCATGAAGGTTTTGGAATGCCAATCATCGAAGCACAAGCCGTGGGGCGGCCGGTAATAAGCAGCCGAATGACCTCCATTCCGGAAGTCGCCGGAAGAGGCGCATTGTTTCTGGACAATCCTTTCGATGCAGCTGAACTGGCAAATGCTATTTATCGGGTAATGCATGACGATCCTTACAGGGAGTCGCTTATAGCCGAAGGATTGAGGAATGCACAGCGCTATAATTATTTCAAGATGGCTCAATCTTATCTTAATCTTTATTCTCAACTAGCCGATAAATGAAAGTATTGTTTTTGTGTACTGAGCTAGCGGGCTATTTTGCCAATTGCATTAAGTTGTTTCACGATCACCTTGCTCATGATGTTTTAGTTGTTTATTTTCCAAATGGTCCACAAGCTCCATTTGCTATTGACTTAGTGGGGATTGAACAGCTCAATCGCCGTGAGCTTACCTTTGACCAATTAAAACACAAATGCATTAATTTTAATCCTGGCCTGGTATATGTAACCGGATGGATCGATCATGATTATCTCCGTATTTGTCGGCTCTTGAAGCAAAAAGGAGTGACCATTGTGGGCGGAATAGATAATGTATGGACGGGTTCACCACGCCAACGGCTGGCATGCCTTTTTTCTCCTTGGGTAGTCAAGCCTTATTTTTCACACCTTTGGACGGCGGGACAGCGGCAATATCAGTTTGCCCGGCGACTGGGCTTTCGATATGATCAGATTCTGACCGGACTCTATGTGGCGGACATCGATAAGTTTGAATCGATTTTGGGATCAGCGAGTGAACCATTCCTTTTATATGTGGGTCGATTTGAGGAAATTAAGGGTGTTCGATTGCTGTACGATGTATTCAGTAGATTGACCGAAAAAGAGCGTAAAGGATGGAAGTTAAAAATGGTAGGTAATGGAAGGCTCAAAAGCCAATTTTTGGATACTCCGTCTATTGAAATCCATGATTTTATGCAACCTGACGACTTAATCATGTTTGCTGAAAAGGCCGGAGGCTTTATTCTTCCTAGTGTTCACGAGCCCTGGGGTGTAGTCGTTCAGGAATTTGCTGCTGCAGGAAAACCACTAATCTTATCAAACGCCGTTAACAGCGGTGAAGATTATTTGATTCATCGATACAATGGGTTTAAGTTTCGAAGCGGAGACGGAAATGAACTAAGATCAACGCTTATTGATTTTTTCCACCTCAGCGCGGAGCAAAGAACCCTTATGGGTAAGCGATCTCATGAACTGGCACGGAGAGGTTCGCCAAGTTATTGGGTAGCTAAACTGGCCTCTGTTATAAAACATTAGTTATGAATTACAGTACAAATAAAAAAGTTTCAGGCGCTTCGGGATCATTTGATCACCCGGAGAAAATTCCGGAAAATGCTGCGGAGCGGGATAAGTGGCAGGAAGAAAATCGGAATTTTTGGGAAAAACACAGCATGCGGTATGACTGGAAGAAAGAAATAGGTTTTACTGAGTTTTCGAGTGAATTTTACCAAGAAATAGACAGGCGTTTCCTTGCCGCAGTCCATGAGGTGATGCCCTGGAAAAAAGTCCCATTTGAGCAATGGATCGATTACGAAACACTCCGGGACAAAGATGTTCTGGAAATTGGGGTAGGTAATGGCACTCATGCGCAACTCATCGCTCCAAATGCCAAATCATACCACGGGATTGATTTGACTGCATATGCGCAACACAGCACCAGTACCCGCCTGGATATATTTCATTTACCCGGAACAATCCTGCTAATGGACGCGGAGAATCTCCAGTTTCGTGACCAATCCTTTGATTTAGTCTGGTCGTGGGGAGTCATTCATCATTCATCGAACACGGAGGCTATTTTACAGGAAATACATCGCGTGCTCCGTCCTCAGGGAATGGCTACCATTATGGTCTATTACCGGAGTTTATGGAGTTATTATTTGGCCGGCATATTAATCGGGATTTTTAAAGGGCATTTCTTCAAAGGAAAAACCATTCACCAGATCAATCAAAGCAGGACAGATGGGGCTCTCGCTCGATACTATACATTTCGATCATGGAGAAAACAGGTAGAATCGGATTTTAAGATCCTTCGGCTTGAAACTTTGGGAAATAAGGGAGATCTATTGCCGATACCCGGAGGCAGCGCTAAACGCTTTGTTCAGCGTTTTATTCCCAACTGGCTGACTGTCTTTTTACTCCGGAACCTCAGGATGGGGTCATTTTTAATTTGTCAAATGGAACGGAAATAAAGTAAATCCAGCATGTGCTTTCCACTTTTCCAGAATAGGCTGAAATTCAAATAGCATTGGAATCCAAAATGATGTATAGTATTCAATGACAGAGATAGGAGGGAAGAAAAGGATCCGTATTTTGGAAATCATCCCTTCCTATAAACCAGCCTATGTTTATGGCGGACCGATTTATTCTGTAGGGGCGCTTTGTGAAGCTCTGGTACTTGGCGGGTGTCAGGTGAAAGTACTGACCACGAATGCAAATGGAAAGGTCAACCTAAATGTAAAAACCGGTTCTATCCAACTAGTCGATGGTGTGGAAGTTATCTACCATACACGCTGGACCGGCGATCATTCCAGTTTCAGTCCAGCGCTTTTGATCACGCTGTTTCGATCCATTCATCAGTATGATGTCATTCATTTGCATTCCTGGTGGAACCTGGTCATCGTCCCTGCACTGTTGCTTTGCCGGATAAAGGGTGTTCGTCCTGTATTATCCCCAAGAGGATCGCTAACACCTTACACAGCGGCACACCGGCACTCCACTTTAAAAAGCATGTTTCACCGTCTTGCCGGCAAAAGACTGCTGTCTTGGTGTTTTATACATGCTACTTCCTTACAGGAGAAGGAAGACATTGCGTCCATGGTAAATCCGCAAAGGATTTTTGTCCTACCTAATCTTCTAAAACTACCTGTGGCGTTTAAGCGGCATGAAGATTCGGAGTCAGTATTTCGTCTTATCTACCTGGGAAGGATAGAACCGAAAAAAAACCTCGAATTCATGTTGGATGTATTACTTACGGACTTTCCCGTTCCGTACAGGTTGGAGATTATCGGAGAAGGAGAAGATACCTACATTAAGGCCTTGAAGGAGAGAACAGCTACCGTTTCAGGAATTTCCTGGCTTGGCCCCATACACGGAGATGCCAAATGGCAATACCTTGCCAATGCGGATGTAATCCTTCTGCCTTCTTTCAATGAAAATTATGGAAACGTAATCCTGGAGGCATTAAGTCAGGGGACTCCAGCTATTGTTTCCGACAAGGTTGGACTGAAGGACTATCTGGTTGAAAACCGTTTCGGCTGGGTTGTTCCCAATACCCCAGAAGCCTGGAGAAGTTGCCTTGTTGAGACGTGGCATAACCAGGCAGAAAGAGCAAGAATTCGAAACTTGGCTCCTCAGAAAATCCAGCAGGATTTTAGTACCAAAGGTGTAGCGGGTCATTATATGGCTATGTATAAGGAGATTATAGATGCTAATTCCCAAACCGAGCCTGTTTGATGAAAGCTGATATCACGGTTATTATCCTTACACATAATGAAGAAAAACACATTAGGCGTGTAATCGCAAGTGTCATGCCTGTTGCGAAGGAGGTACTGGTAGTCGATTCTTTTTCTTCAGATAGTACGATAGATTTGGCGAGAGAACTCGGAGCCAGGATATTTCAAAATGAATTTGTCAACCAAGCGCAGCAATTTCAATGGGCCATGGACAATTGTGGTATTACAACCGCCTGGACCATGCGCATGGATGCAGATGAGTACCTGACGCCGGAACTAATAGCAGAGATTCAGCGAAGGATTCCCGCCATCGACCTTTCGGTTACGGGCGTTAACTTTAAAAGACAAGTCTATTTCATGGGACAATGGATAAAATACGGGGGGTACTACCCGATCCATCTCCTTCGATTGTGGCGGTCCGGTTATGCTATCATTGAGCAACGGTGGATGGACGAACATACATATCTGAAAGAGGGACTGGCAATCACATTCGATCATGATTTTGTTGATGACAATCTGAATAACCTCACCTGGTGGACCAACAAGCATAATGAATATTCCACCCGGGAAGCAATTGATATACTTCGCCTTACGGACGAATCCATGAAGAACCTTCGCGGTGATGAACAAATCACCAGTACCCGGCAGGCTGGCACCAAGAGGTGGTATAAGAAAAATCTATACTTACGCCTTCCTTTGTTTTTACGACCCTTTCTGTATTTCCAGTACAGGTATTGGATACGACTGGGTATCCTGGATGGGAAAAAGGGATTAGTGTGGCATTTTTTGCAAGGATTCTGGTACAGGTTCCTCGTAGACGCAAAAATCCTTCAGATAAAATGGTGGGCAAAGCAGGAAAAAAAATCTATCCGAGAGATTATTATCGAAAAATACAGAATCAATCCGGATTCATTTTCAAAATAAATTCTGCCATTAAACGGTGAAAATCTATTGTGAACATGAGTGAATTATACGTCCAATACGGATGTGGCCTGAGGGCACCAAAAGAGTGGAAAAATTTTGATGCCTCTCCAACTTTACGCGTACAAAAAATTCCGCTTCTTTCATGGATTTTGAAGAGCCGAATGCAGACCCGATTTCCGGACAATGTAAAATATGGAGACATAATCAAAGGACTTCCCATAAATGAGAATTCATGCTCAGGAGTTTATTGTTCCCATGTTCTTGAACATTTATCCCTGAACGATTTCCGGAAGGCACTGAAAAATACGCTCCGTATTTTGAAGCCGGGTGGACTATTCAGGTGTGTTGTTCCGGATTTGGAATTTGCGGCAATTAAATATGTTGAAGCCCTGCGACAGGGTGATACCATGGGTAGCCTCGATTTTTGCGGGCCTGATACCCTCCTGGGACTTGAGGATCGTGCGCGCGGAATCAAAGGATTATTTGTATCATTTTTGGGCAATTCACGACACCTTTGGATGTGGGATGCGCATTCATTAGCCGAAGAACTAAAAGAAGCGGGATTTAGAAATGTTCGGGTATGTCAGTTCAATGATAGTGAAGATCCCATGTTTAAATATGTGGAAGAAGAAGGTCGTTTTGTGCATGCAGTGGCAATCGAAAGTATAAAGTAAGCGATGAAAAAAATCTTAATATTAGGCGGCGGCGGATTTATCGGCGGACACCTGGCCCGGCGGCTTAAAAAAGAGGGCCACCACGTCCGGATCTGCGATATCAAACGCAATGAATACTGGGACCCCACGGATATTGCCGATGAGTTTGTGACCGGGGATCTGACCGACCCGGTCGTGGTCAGGGAAGTGATCCGGGAAGGGGTCGATGAAATCTATCAGCTAGCCGCCGACATGGGTGGGGCAGGATATATATTCACCGGGGAGAATGATGCCAACGTCATGCACAACAGCGCACTCATTAATCTCCATGTGGCGCATGAAGCAGTAAAGAAAAATGCGGGCCGTATTTTTTATTCTTCTTCCGCCTGCATGTACCCGGAATATAACCAGCTCGACCCCGACAATCCCAATTGCGAAGAATCCTCCGCCTACCCGGCCAACCCCGATTCGGAATATGGTTGGGAAAAACTTTTTTCGGAACGGCTTTTCCTGGCCTTTCACCGCAACTACGGGCTACAGGTCAGGATCGGCAGGTTTCACAACATATTCGGTCCGATGGGCACCTGGAAAGGAGGAAAAGAGAAAGCCCCCGCGGCCATGTGCCGTAAAGCCGCGGAGACACCCGACGGGGGCATCATGGAGGTATGGGGTGACGGGTTGCAAACCCGTTCCTTTCTCTATATCGACGAATGTGTAGAAGCAGTGCTGCGCTTTATGCATTCCGATTTTATGGGCCCTGTCAATATTGGCTCGGAAGAAATGGTCACGATCAATCAACTCGCCCAAATGGCTATAGCCATTTCCGGAAAGGATATCCGTATCCATAATATAGCCGGCCAGGAGTTTATGGACAAATACGGCTTTAAGTGCCCGACCGGCGTGCGGGGCCGCAATTCCGATAATACGCTGTATAAAATGAAAATGGGCTGGTCCGTATCCCAGCCATTGCGCATCGGACTTGAGCAAACCTATTCCTGGATCCATCACCAGATCCAAGCGGGTCATTAATCCCCTTTAGCCTAACTGCTATGTACATACTGGGAATAAATGCCCACCACGCCGACGCTTCCGCCGCGCTGTTGAAAGATGGTGAGCTGATCGCGGCGATCGAGGAAGAGCGATTCAGGCGCGTCAAGCATTGGGCGGGCTTTCCGCTGGAGGCCGTCCGGTTTTGTTTGCAGGAAGCCGGTATCTCCCTGGCCGATGTAGATTCTATCGGAATTGGCCGGGACCCCAGGGCCAAGTTTTTAAAGAAGATCGGATTTGTACTGGCCCATCCCGGAATCGGCATACAGGCCGTTCGTCACCGTCTTCATAATATGCAGCAGGTGTCCTCCCTCGAAAGGGAGTTGATCGCCATCCAGCCTGATCTCGGCCTAGAGACCATCAAAAAAAAGATCATACAGGTCGAGCATCACAGGGCACACCTCGCCTCGGCCTTCTATGCTTCCCCGTTTCAGGAGGCGGCGCTGTTTTCCGTCGATGGCAGTGGTGATTTTACCACGTGCATGATGGGCATTGGGCAGGGCACGCGCATGAAGGTTCTGGACTCCATCGATTTTCCGCATTCGCTGGGCATCTTTTATTCCGCGCTTACGCAGTACCTCGGCTTTCCCCATTATGGCGATGAATATAAAGTCATGGGGCTTGCTCCATACGGCAGTCCTGTGTATCTCGATCAGCTCCGCCAGGTCGTGAAGACTACGGCAAACCATCAATTCCGGCTTAACCTGGATTATTTCACCGTAACCAAAGGGAATATTATTGCGTATGGAGACGATCATATTCCCCATATCGCCACCCTGTATAGCAGGAAGCTGGAAGCACTCCTGGGGCCTGCCCGGAAAAAAGACGAGCCGCTGACAGATCACCACCGCCATGTGGCCGCCTCGGTGCAGCGCCTTACCGAGGAAGTCATCTTCTATTTGTTAGAAGGACTGCACCAACAAACCGGATTGGACCAGGTGTGTATTGCCGGGGGTGTGGCGCAAAACTCGGTAGCCAATGGCAAGGTGATACGACGCACGCCATTCAGGCAAGTCTATATCCCCAGCGCGGGGCATGATGCAGGGCTTTCCATGGGTGTTGCCTTCTATATTCATCATCAACTGCACCAGGCTCCCCGCCGGCCCGCCCTGTGGAGTGCCTACCTGGGGAGCCATTTCTCCAATGAGGAGATCAAGTCCCTGCTCAACAAGCTGTCCATTCCGTACCGGGAATATCCGGATGACCAACTGTATCATCATGTAGCAGGGCGACTGGCAGATGGCGCGGTCGTTGGCTGGTTTGCCGGCAGGGCGGAGTTCGGTCCACGCGCGTTGGGTGGAAGGTCCATACTGGTGGATCCCAGGCGTGGCGACGCAAAAGAATTGCTCAACACGAAAATCAAACGACGTGAAAGCTTCCGGCCTTTTGCGCCCTCCATTTTACAGGAATACGTCGCTGAATTTTTTGAATGGACGGATTCTGTCCCCTTTATGGAAAAGGTCATTCCGATCCGGGAGGATCGACGGTCCCTCATTCCCGCCGTGACGCATGTAGATGGTACCGGACGTCTTCAAACCGTCCGGCTCGATGTTCATCCGCGTTATTATCACCTGATTGATGCCTTCCGGGAGAAAACCGGGATTCCTATTTTGCTCAACACATCCTTCAATGAGAATGAGCCCATTGTCAATACGCCCCGGGAAGCCCTGGACTGCTATCTCCGCACCCGGATGGACATGCTGGTCATGGAGAATATCGTGATCGAGCGAGAACCTATACACCCATAATCCGAAATGTCATCCGCTGAACCTATCGTCAGCATCATCACCGTTTGTTATAACAGTGCCGGTACTATCGTCACCACGCTGGAAAGTGTGGCTGCCCAGTCCTACCCGCACCTGGAGCACATCATCGTGGACGGCTTGTCCGGGGATCAGACCCTGGATATCGTAAAGCGTTTTCCTCATGTGAAAAAGGTGATTTCCGAGAAAGACCAGGGAATCTACGATGCTATGAATAAGGGTGTCCAAGCAGCCACCGGCGCGATCATCGGCATACTCAACTCAGATGATTTTTACACCGGGCCGGAGGTGATCCGGGAGGTGGTTCAGCAAATCACCGCCACCGGCAGCCAGGCCTTGTATGCCGACCTGGTATATGTTTCCTCGCGCAATATTGAAAGGATAGTCCGGACCTGGAAGGCGGGCTCCTACCAGGAGCGGAAATTTTTATTCGGATGGATGCCGCCCCATCCCACTTTTTTTGTTCGCCGGGAAGTATATGCGATGTATGGATCATTCCGCCAGGAAATGAAATCCGCCGCGGACTATGAACTCATGTTGCGGTTTTTATATAAAAACAACATACCGGTTACGTACCTCCCGAAAACCATTGTCAAAATGCGAACCGGCGGGCAGAGCAATGCCTCCCTCCGGAATCGCTGGCTGGCAAACCGTGAGGACAGGTATGCCTGGCAGGTCAATGGACTTCGTCCGTATTTCTTTACGCTATGGCTGAAGCCGCTGCGTAAAGTTTTCCAGTTCCTGTAGCAGAAACTGTCTTACATTTTCATGGCGTAACCACCCTCTTATGTGCGGCATTGCCGGAATCTTCAATTTTGAGACAAGGACTCACCATACGGAAGCTATCCGCCGGATGACCCGGCGCCTGGCCCACCGGGGACCCGATGCCGAAGGTTTCTATACAGATGATTACGTCGCCCTCGGCCATCGCCGGCTTTCGATCATCGACGTTTCGGAAGCGGCCAATCAGCCCTTGTGGGATCATAGCGGCCGCTACGCCATTGTTTTTAACGGGGAAATTTTCAATTACCGGGAAATCCGCAAGGACTTCACTTCCTATCCTTTCCAAACCTCCTCTGATTCAGAAACCATCCTGGCGACCTATGCGCGATTTGGCCCCAAATGTCTTCAGTACCTGAATGGCCAGTTTGCTTTTGCCATCTATGATCGCACGGAGCATTCCCTGTTTGTAGCGCGTGACCGGGTTGGGGAAAAACCCTTTTATTATGCGCAGGCTACCGGATGTTTCATCTTCAGTTCCGAAGTGCGGAGTATCCTCGATTCAGGCATGATTAAACCCGAGCTGGAGGTGAATCACATCCCGGAATTCCTGATGTACCAGGCGGCCATGGGGGCGAACACCATGGTCCGGGGTATACAACGGCTGCAGGCCGGCCATTATGCGCTGCTTCAGGGGAATCGGTTTGACGAGGTCGCTTACTGGGGGTTTGAAAGCATTGAAAAAAAAGAACCGGAGGCAAGGCCAAAGGAGAGGATCCGCGAGTTGTTTATGGATTCCGTACGCCTGCAGATGATCGCGGATGTGCCCCTGGGGGCATTTTTATCAGGAGGCATCGACTCCAGCCTGATCGTGGCCTGCATGGCTGGTCTGAGTGATCAGCCCGTCAATACATTTACGATCAGTTTTGATGAAAAAGCGTTTGACGAATCAGCGTTTGCCCAGACGATGGCCACACGGTTCAATACGCGCCATCACCGGATCCTGATCCGCCCGGAGGAATTTCTGGATTCCGTGGAAGACATTCTTGCTGCCATGGATACGCCGAGCGGAGACGGGCCCAATACCTACCTCGTCGCGAAGTACACCCGACAGGAAGGAATCAAAGTCGCCTTGTCTGGCCTGGGAGGAGATGAGTTGTTTGCCGGGTATAACAAGTTTATCCTGTATCACCGCCTCATGCGGAAGAGATGGATGCTTAGATTTCCGCGGTTCCTGCGACACCGTCTGGCCACTGCTTTACTCTCCCTTGAACCCGGGCATAAGTCGAACAAGCTGGCGTATCTGATGGACCAGGAGGAATGGAATCTGTCCACTGTCTATCCGCTCCTCCGGAGATCCTACAGTGCAGAGGAAATCCAAAAGATCCTGCCGGGATCTTATCCACAGGATGCAGTTGCCCGGCGCCTGGCCGACCTGGAGGACAAAATCCAATGGATGGGGGACTTCAGCCAATGCACGGTCGCCGAAATGGAAACCTACACCCGGGATGTATTGCTTCGTGATACGGACCAGATGTCGATGGCGCATGCGCTGGAAGTGCGTGTCCCCTTTTTCGACCACCGGTTGATTGAATATGTCCTGTCCCTGCCGGATGACATCAAGTATCCCCATACGCCCAAGCAATTGCTGGTTGATTCCTTTCCGGGAATGCTCCCTCCGGAAATAACCCGGCGCAAAAAAATGGGATTCTCCTTCCCGATGGAAGCCTGGCTGAGAAATGAACTTTCCAGTATGGCGGAGCGCAAAATTCAGTTTTTAGCGGAGCGAAAAGAATTCCAGGCAACCGCGCTATTGCAAAAGTGGGCACGATTCAAGCAAGGCGATCAGCGCATCCTCTGGACCCGTATCTGGAAACTGGTCGTACTGGCCGATTGGATTGAGCGAAGGGGATTATAGTTTGTCACGCTACCTGCTGTGTTTCCGGTTTTCTTTGACCACTAAATCAGCACCATGATTTCAAGAACACTAAAAGCTACTTTTTATTCGCTGACGGGCCCCTTGATGAAAGTCAATGGGTACCTGTACCGGCTTCTGCGCGCGCCCTCGTCCTACAACGAAAAAAAGATCAAGGTCCAACTCGGTCCCGGCCAGCAAAATTACCTGGAAGGATGGATCAATGTCGATGCCAATTTTCTGACGGCGAAAATTGACGTGTGGTCGGATCTCCGCTTTGCCCTGCCGTTCCGCGACCATTCGGTAGACTGCTTTTACTCCCATCACGTCATCGAACACCTGCCGGACCTCCCTTTTCATTTTAAAGAAATGTATCGTTGTCTCAAACCGGGGGGATGTATCCGGATAGGCGGTCCAAACGGTGACAGCGCCATCCATGCCTTTGTGGAAAATGACAGCGCCTGGTTTAGTGATTTTCCGGATAAACGAATCTCCATTGGGGGCCGCTTTGAAAATTTCATTTTCTGCCGGAGAGAACACCTGACCATTCTTACCTTTTCCTATCTGGAGGAATTACTCCGGGAAGCGGGTTTCCTGGTCGTTGGAAAATGTCTTCCCATCCGGGAAACCAATTTTCCCGACCTAATCGACCTGCAGGTGTTTTCGAAAGAATGGGAAAGTGATTTTGATAAGCCACATACCTTACTGGTCGAAGCAAAAAAACCATGAAACTCGATCTTATCGCCGGCGCACGACCAAACTTCATGAAGATCAGCCCGATCATCAAGGCGATCCACGCGCACAACCAAAAGCATAAAACGCCCGTCATCGAATACCGGCTCATCCATACCGGCCAGCATTATGACCGCAACATGAGCGAAAGTTTTTTCGAACAACTGGATATCCCTGAACCGGAAATCAACCTCGGCGTGGGATCCGGATCCCAGGCCGCGCAGACCGCGCAGATCATGATCGGCTATGAAAAGGTGCTGGCGGACTGGAACCCGGATGTCTGTATCGTCGTCGGCGATGTCAATTCGACGATGGCCTGTTCTGTCGTGGCAAAAAAAGCAGGCATCAAGGTGGCGCATGTGGAGGCCGGCATCCGGTCGGGGGATTGGTCCATGCCCGAAGAGATCAACCGCATCGTCACGGACAGCATCACCGATTATTTCTTCACCACCTCCGAGGATGCCAATCATAACCTTGAAAAGGAAGGGCACGAAAAACACCACATTTATTTTGTCGGCAATACCATGATCGATTCGCTCCTGGGGCACCTGGACAAAATGAAAAAGCCCGATTTTTACGACAGCCTGCTGCAGGGAGATGAATACCTCGTGCTGACCCTGCACCGGCCTTCCAATGTCGATGACCCGGCCAAACTCCAAAACATCCTGGAAACCATCCAACAGGCGACTCGCCAGGTCCGGGTGCTTTTTCCGATTCATCCCAGGACCCGGAAGATCCTCGACGGACTGACGATGAAACTTCAAAACATCCTCCTGGTGGAACCCTTGCCCTACCTGGAATTCATCTACGTCGTCAGCAACGCTTCAGGTGTGATCACCGACTCCGGCGGGATCACTGAAGAGACGTCCATCATGAATATTCCCTGTATCACGCTTCGCACAACGACAGAACGACCTGAAACGCTACGGCTTGGCACAAACGAATTGGTGCCCGATATCCGGGATGCACCTCCCTACATAGAGAAGATGCTCCACGGGGAGTGGAAGCAGGCACAGCTGATCCCTATGTGGGAAGGAAAAGCAGCTGAGCGAATTGTACAGAAACTGGCGACGTTGTTCAAAACATAAGCGCAATACCGATGGCTACCTGGCGATCCACTTTTCATTGATTCATGTCAAATCACCGCAGATCGTGAAAACCTATGTATTCATCCTGGCTGGCGGAGCCGGCACCCGCTTCTGGCCTGCCAGCCGGGAAAACAAGCCAAAGCAATTCCTCGATATGACCGGCAGCGGGAAATCCCTGTTACGGCAGACCGTGGACCGTTTTCTTCGCTTCGTCCCCGCCGGGCAGATCTATGTGATCACGCATGATGCCTATGCCGGGCTCGTGCACGAACATGTGCCTGAACTGACCACTTCCCAGGTATTGCTCGAACCTTCCAGGCAAAACACTGCCCCGGCCATTTGTTATGCCTCGATGAAACTCATGGCGTTGGACCCGGAAGGGGTATGCGTGGTAGCCTCGGCAGATCACCTGATCGAAAAGGAGGTGGAGTTTGAACGCGTCATCCGGCTCGCGGTCGATCATGCAGCTTCGCATCCAAGGTTGATCGCGCTCAGCATACGACCGGACAGGGCGGATACGGGTTACGGATACGCCGAATACGATCCTTCCGAAGAAAGTGAGCTCCGGAAAGTACTTTCTTTCAAGGAAAAACCGGATCTGCGGACGGCTGAATCCTATCTCCGGCGTCAATGCTTCGCCTGGAATGCGGGAATTTTTATCTGGTCATTACGGTCCATCCTGCAAGCCTTCCAGGCGCATGCCCCGGATTTATATCATTTGTTTTCGCAAGGCCAGTCCGTTTACAACACACCCGGAGAGCAAGCCTTCCTGGCATCGCATTATGGCAAAGCGGAAAAAATTGCCGTGGATTTTGCCATCCTGGAGCGGGCCGACAATGTCTGGACCATCACGGCCGACCTGGGCTGGTCCGATCTCGGTACCTGGGCCTCCCTCTATGTGCATTCCGCGAAGGATGCTTCCCAAAACGCCGTCAACGCCAGGCCTTCTTTTGTAGAAGATTGTTCCCGTTCGATCATCTTTTCCGATCCGGGCAAACTGGTTGTGCTGAAAGGACTCGATGATTTTATCATTGTCGATACGGAAGATTGCCTGCTGATCTATCCCAAATCAGAAGAACAATCGATCCGTGAATTGAAAGAGAAGCTGCGGGAGAAAGGATTAAAGGGGTATTTGTAATTAGGAATTAGGAATTCTGGTATCCGCCGAATCCGCCTCAGGCGGAGAAGGAG
>CAYOPD010000066.1:0-22247 GCA_964405735.1 uncultured Saprospiraceae bacterium
GGCAACCAGGTGGTCTCCGATACCAATGACTTCGCGGATCAGGGTATGGGTTGGTCTGATTAAAACGAAGGCAACCACCAGGGTCACCGAATTAAAAACCAGGTTGCCCAGGGCTACTTTCTTCTTGATGACCGGCCCGTCAAGGGCGGCCAGCACCAGTTTGAACGTAGTGCCCACTTCCGAACCCAATACGATGGCCATAGCCGCGATCAGGGTAATGGCATTGGCATTAAGGGCACTGAGGGCCAGCACCACCGTCGCCGAACTGGATTGGGTCAGGGTAGTTGCAATCAGCCCAAACAAAACAAATAAAAGGAGTGGAAACCGGGTTAAAAAAGCAAGGTCAAACGCAGCAATCACATCGAATACACTGTTTTTAATGTATTCCAGGCCAAAAAACAAAAAACCCATACCAAACAACAACCTGCTCCAGAAAAAAAGGGCATTTTGTTTTTTATACAAAAACATAAAAAGCCCGAAAATGGCGATCAGGGGAAAGGCGAGACCTTCCAGATTAAGTTTGAATCCAACCAGCACGATGATCCAGCTCGTCACGGTGGTTCCGATATTGGCGCCCAGCATCACCCCCAGGGCCTGGTACAGATTAAGCACCCCGGTACCTACAAAGGACAACACCAGGAAATTGACGATGCTGCTGCTTTGCAATATGGCCGTCACGATGGCCCCTGCCACGACTCCTTTGACGGGCCTTGAAGTGTGCTTTTTTAGAAAAAGTTTGAATGACCGTCCTGTGACATTCCGGATGGCTTCCTCGATGAAACTGAATCCCAGCAGGAAGATTACAATACCCGCCAGGAGTTTAAAAATGGTGATGCCCATTTGTTTAACTGTGGATACAAAATAATGAAGAATCTGGATCCGGCTATGATCTGCAGGTCCCAAACAGTATATTGTCCTCCAGTAAGGGTTGTATTTATTGATGAATCTTAATAAAAAAAGATATGGGGTCCGAGGAAATCAAACTCCAGCAGTTATTTTATTACATAGCCATCCCGCTGTGTGTACTTTTTATGCTATATGCCGGCAAGTCGCTTTTTATTCCCATGTTTTATGGTTTGCTGATCGCCCTGGTCCTCTACCCTTTTTGCAGGGGCCTGGAGGCCAGGGGATTCAACAAAACCGTGGCCATAATCATCGGTATGATCATCGTGACCCTTTTGATCCTTGGCCTCGGATCCCTGCTGATCCTCCAGGTCAAAGCCCTCCAACACGACTTACCTGAATTAAAAGCCCGGTTTCTGGCCAATATCCCGGAGCTTCAGGCCTGGATCTACTCGGCCAGTGGCATTTCGCAGGAAGCTCAGAACAAGTGGTGGAGCGATTTTAAATCCTCCCCCAGCCTCTTTACCGGCAGCAACATTCGCAACACCATGACTGCCACTTTCCATACGATCTACATCGGTTACATCACCCCGGTATTCACCGTCCTTTTCCTTTACAACAGAAAAGTTTTTGTACAATTTCTGAGTTTCCTCGCGGGAGATCAATACAAAGACAAACTGTCGGTCATACTCCGTGAAACCGTCACGACCTATGCCCAGTTTATTAAAGGCATGATCAAAGTGTACCTCATCGTGGGCACGCTCAACAGCATCGGCCTCCTCCTCCTGGGTATCAAACACGCCTTGTTGTTTGGCTACCTCACCGCGATCATGACCATCATCCCTTACATCGGCATTTTCGTAAGTTCCATGCTTCCCATTTCGGTAGCCTGGCTGACCAAGGGCCATATCCTTTATCCCATCGGGGTCATTGCGGTATTTTCCTTTGTGCAATACCTGGAAGGGAATATTATTTTTCCCCGGGTGGTGGGTTCCCAGCTCAATATCAGTACCTGGGCTACACTTGTTGGGATCATTGTGGGTGGAATCCTGTGGGGAATCAGCGGCATGATCCTTTTCATCCCTTTTATCGGTATGCTCAAAATCGTGAGCGATTATATTCCGGAATGGAAGGCCTTGAATATCCTGATCAGCCGCAGCCCGCAGACGGAACCGGCCGGCAAAACATAAACCATTTCATACCCGGTAAATTTCAGGGGCTGGTTTGATCAGGCAAGAAAGTCCTGCGATGAGCATGCCCAGGACCAGATAGACCAACTGCAGCCCGTGGTAGATCCTAATCAACATCACCTGCCCCACAATCCATCCGATCATTATTATTCCTGCGGCCAGGACCCACAGGTGTGCTGACTGGTGATCAAAGGCAATGGAAAGCGCTCCGGCCAGACTGGAACCTCCGACCAATATCAGGAGAATAAGTCCGGGAATTAAAAAATCACGAAATACGGTATGGCGGAGCAAGGTGGAATCAAGCTGCAGCATGGAACCATCCGGGTTCAGGCTGATGGCAAGGCCTGAAAAAATGGATGTGGACGCCACCACCCCCAGCAAGACCAGAAGGATGATTTTTACCGTGTTTCCCATGCGATTCGAATTTTGATCGTTCACACCCCGAATGGATAAGTCTCCGGCACCTGCCTGCCTGAAGGTTTGACGTGCAGGGGATGCAGGGCCCTGGATTCATCAATATGGATAAAAGCGTCGTATCGCATGGGCAGGATACTGGGTACATAGTTCCCGTACTGTTCATATTCCGGCTGATAAACTACCCCTACCGCACGGTGAGGGATATGTTGCTCCATCAATATATCCCCCATAAAATCTTCCATGAGCAAAAGTTTATTATGATGAGAAGCGGCGTGCAGGTAGTCTTCCCAACTGCCCCTGCGGCCAGGTGGCAAATCCATGATTTTCATTTCTCCTCCCCATCGATGGCTCGCCATCACCGTACCCTGATAACTTCCGAAGCCCACCAAAAAGACCCCCTTGTCCCGGAGCTGAAGCCTGGCGAGTTCACCGATATTGTACATCCCTTCCTGTATCATATCGGTGGCACTTGCATCACCGATATGGGTATTGTGTGCCCAGACCACGGCCTTGGCGTTAGGGCCATGATAATCCAATAATTTAACCAGGGTATCGTGCATGTGACGGTCCCTGAGATTCCAGCTATGCGCCCCGCCCCGTATCATTTCACGGTAATATCGTTCTGCATTGACCACCACGGAAGAATTTTGCTCTACACTGAACACATTCTCCGAATCTGTATTGTAGGAGGCCATTCTGTTCCGGATTTCCGTAAGCAGGCTGACCACCTCCGTCTGGCATAATTCGGGAACCAATTCCGCAGCCTGGGCGTAAGACATACCTTCATTTTTACGATAGGGTTCAAAACAGCGGGCAGCTTCAAGGGCCACCGCATGAGCGGCCGGATCGGTTTTTTCGAGATAGGAGAGGATTTCCTGGAGGCTTTCATGGAGGCTATAGACGTCCAACCCGTAAAAACCCACCTTCCTGTTTGCGGGTTTATCCTTGTTGAAATGATGGAGCCAATTTGCCATAGCGACCAGCTCCCAATTGGCCCACATCCAGGTAGGCCAGCGGTTGAACTCATTCAACACGGTATAGGCATCCTGGCCCGCTTTGGGATCATTTTTAACAAACCGGTTGAGACGGTAACAATCCGGCCAATCGCCCTCGACGGCAATAAAATGGAACCCTTTTTCTTCGATTAATCGCCGGGTGACCTGCCACCGCCAGAGGTAAAAATCGCTGGTGCCGTGTGAGGCTTCCCCAAGCATGACTATGCATGCATCCCCGATTTTTTGGATCAGGGGGTCCAGGTCGGAAGGACTGGATAACGGATAAGCCCATTGTTTTATTACCGAAATCGTTTCTTCCCCGGACACTTTCAGGGATTTGGAAAAATATTTGCCCATGATAGGTTCAAAATTGGCCTTTATCCCGAAGTCCTATTTATGAATGGAATCAACCGCCCCCCTGATCCCGGTCACGCCGTTCAAACCGGAATTCCTTTATCTTCACAAAAAGCGAATATGGATCTGCAATTTGAAGATGAAGTCAGCATACCCTCCGGAAAAGTGGAATTGAAAGGAGAACTTATTGTGCCTGTTGATGCAAAAGCCTTGGTCCTTTTTGCTCATGGGAGTGGCAGCAGCAGGCATAGCCCGAGAAACAAAATGGTAGCCCATTACCTGAATAAAAAACACATCGCGACCCTGCTGTTTGATCTTCTGACCCCGGAAGAGGATTTAAACTACGAGAACCGTTTTAATATTCCCCTCCTGGCTGAGCGATTGAAAGATGCGAGCCGGTGGATTCTTTCCAACCCGGTGACCCTCGATTGCAGGATAGGTTATTTTGGGGCCAGTACCGGGGCTGCCTCGGCCCTGATTGCTGCAGCAGGCATAGAGGAAGTGGGCGCGGTCGTCAGCCGGGGTGGAAGACCCGATCTGGCCGGAGCAGCCCTAAAGAAAGCGAAAGCACCCACCCTATTACTGATCGGCAGCCGCGACCCGGAAGTGATTGAACTTAATAAATACGCATTCTTGCAGTTGGGTGGAGAGAAAAAAATGGAAATCATACCGGGGGCTACCCATCTTTTTGAAGAACCCGGCACCCTGGAAAAGGTATGCGAACTGGCTTACGAGTGGTTCGATACCTGGCTTATCCAATCAAACCCTTAATCCGATACCATGATCTTTGCAAACCGTGCCGAAGCCGGAACCATCCTGGCAGCCAAATTGTGGAAATACCGGGAAGAAAATGCCGTCGTCATGGCAATCCCGCGGGGTGGAGTGCCCGTTGCTTTTGAAATTGCCAAATCCCTCGGCTTACCTATGGACCTGGCGCTGATAAAAAAAATAGGGCATCCCAACAATAAAGAGTATGCCATTGGCGCGACCAGCCTCACCGATTATTTTATCGTGCCCTTCGAAAAGGTAAGCCAGGAATACGTCACTGCGGAAGTGCAAAAGATCCGCAAACGGCTGAACGAGATGCATTCAAAATTTATGGGGGGCAAGCCAGTGAGGGACCTTCAGGGCAAGACCGTCATCGTAGTGGATGACGGGATCGCCACCGGTAACACCCTGATGGCCACGTTACAGGTTTTGAGAAAGGGAAATCCCTTCAAAATAGTCGTTGCCGTGCCCGTGGCATCCTCCAATGCCGTCCGGAAACTCAAACCGGCAGCCGATGAATTGATTTGTATTTCCGAACCGGAGGAGTTTTATGGGGTTGGGGCCTTCTATAAGGATTTTGACCAGGTTACGGACGAGGAAGTCATGGACTATTTCAGATTGTTGCAATCTGTTCCGGAGTAAAAAAAAGAGACGGGTGGTACCCGCCTCCTGGGATTAAGTATTTCTGCCAATCTCGAACTGGCGTTGACTACTTTAATCTATTCTGATATTTGGTTTCCCGCATATCATTTGTTCAAATATAAACCGGAAATGGGTATAAGGAAATGAAGCGGATCAGCCCGGGTGCTGATTGAGATCAGGAAGGCGGTTTGTGGCGCCATGATCTGAGACCCCGGAGTGGCGGCAGATCCCTATTTTTACCGCCGCTCAAGCAGATCATCCATGTATCTTTCGCCAGACCGGTCTTATTCCAACAATAACAAAGTCCGGTTTATCCGGGGAGGAAGCGTTTTTTTTGAATTAATGGAAAAGCTGATCGGAGAAGCCCGGGATACCATCCATCTTCAATATTATATCATCGAAGACGACCTTACCGGAAGGATGATCATCGAAGCCCTGATCCGGGCTGCCCGGCGGGGAGTGAAAATATATATCCTTGCAGACGGTTATGCCTCCCAGGGGTTTCCGGATGCTTCCATTGGGCGGCTGAAGGAGGAAGGCATCTTTTTTAAATTCTTTGAGCCCCTTCTGAGGAGTAAATATTTTTATTTCGGCCGTCGTCTGCATCATAAAATCTTTGTAGTCGACACCATCCGGGCCATGATCGGGGGTCTGAATATCAGCGACCGGTACAACGACCTCCCCGGAAAACCCGCCTGGCTGGATTTTGCCCTTTATGTCGAAGGAAATGTCGCCGTGGAATTGTGCATCCTCTGCTGGAAAACCTGGAAACGGTTTCCCATGAAAATGGGCCTTACCCCTTGTGAGAAAGTACCTAAACCTGAGATTCCGCAAGGAACCCGGGCTTATGTCCGGATGCGGAGAAACGATTGGGTAAAGGGTAAAAATCAGATTTCCAATACCTATTACCACATGTTCCGGACGGCCCGCAAGCAGGTTACTCTTCTAAGCAGTTATTTCTTACCCGGGAAGACCCTGCGCCGCCTCATGTCCAAGGCCAGGAAACGGGGGGTCAGGATACGGGTGATCTCGGCAGGGGCCTCCGACGTCATGCTGGTCAAATACGCGGAACGATGGTTGTATGACTGGCTGCTCCGGAACGAGATCGAATTGTATGAGTACCAGAAAAATATCCTGCATGGGAAGATTGGTATTTGCGATTATGAATGGTTTACCCTGGGTTCATACAACGTCAACGATATCAGCGCCTATGCCAGTGTCGAATTGAACCTGGACGTCATCCATCCTGCTATGACCCAGGATATTCTGAAACTGATGGATCAGATCGTTTTGGAAGACTGTGTGCGGATCACCCTGGAAAAACACAAAAAATCCAAAAATATATTCATACAGTTTGGAAGATGGCTTTCTTTTGAGTTTATCCGTGTCGTCTTTTACCTCTTTACATTCTATTACCAGCAGAGAAAGTAAAAAGACCTTCAATCCCTGAATATCCGCGATATCAGGTTCCGGAATACCTGCCAGTTCCAGTTTTCAAACCGTCCCCGTTGCACGACCAGGGTATTTTCATCCGGGTGCTGAAGGAAATAATGGAACACAAACTTCTGCTTTGGATCCTGCCACCCAATCATTTGCCCAAATCTCAGGTCATTAAAAACCAGGGTATCGCCCCATTTTTCCACGGTATAATACCCTTGGGAAAAACGTTTCAGCTTGCTCAATTCCGTGTGGTCCCGCGTTTCGGCCAGGAGAGAATCATTGACCGGAAAATATTCAAAGTCCATGGCCGGGCTGTCTTCGAAGACCGACCGGAATCCTACATGATAACCCCGCTCATCCCCGGCCACCACATACCACAACCAGTTTTGAAGCGGCGCCGGTGTGGTAAAATAACGCGTATAAGAAATGTTTTGACCGGACAAGATGTTCCTGACGGTTTTATCTATATAATATTTATTTGCCAGGCAATACAAGAGGTATACCCCGCTGAGACCCAGCCCATACAACCACATGGGGCGCCGCAAACGATTTGACCTTGGCAAATAGATCAGCGCAATGGCAGCCAGTAAGGGGCCCAGGGTGAAAAACGGGTCTGCCACATAAATTGCATTGAACGTCATCCGGAAATGGCTGAAAGGCTCAAACCACCCCACACCATAATTGTTGAAGGCATCAATCAGGATATGGGTAAAGATCACACCCCCAAAAAAAAACATCCAGCGTGCCAGGGTGATGTTGTGCGGCCGGTGCCATCGTTCAGCAAGAAAGGCGAATACCGGAGTGATCAGGGAGCAGAATAAAATGGAATGCGTGAAGCCCCGGTGGGCCAGCAGGTTACTGGCCGTATCCATCCAGAAAGAAGCCAAAAAATCAATATCGGGGATGCTCTGCGCCATGGCACCCCAAAGGCCGGCTTTCCTGCCCAGCTTTTTTCCCGCAAAGGCTTCACCCATGCAGGCTCCCAGCGCCAGGTGCGTGATAGAATCCAAAGGTCAACGAAAGATTAATTGTGGCTAAAAGTACAACGGCTTCACCATAATCAGGTTATCCATGTTCGCCGGATACAGGATGGATTTAATCGGGCAGCCATGAGGTCATACCCAAGAAGGAAGAAACGGCCGCAATCTATCCATCTTAACAAAATTTTAGACTATCTAATGCAATAATTATCAAAACTTTATAAAAACATCCGCATTCCCGGCCCCCTTCCTGACAAAGGTCAGGATATAGGCTGTAAAAGGTCATTTTTTGGGTCCCAGCCTAAACATACCTTGCCTCAAAAGAAGGAAATGCATGTCGATGAATTTTGAAATATACGCATCCAAAGGCAATGAACTGGTCAACCATCTCGCTTCCGATCTGGGTGTGCCGAGAGACCAGGCAGCCCGGATATTGAGGTCCGTCCTGCATGCGTTGCGCAACCGGATATCGCTGGATGAAAATTTTGATTTATTGGCCCAGTTGCCTATGGTATTAAAGGCAGTTTATGTCGATGGGTGGAAACCTTCCAAGACCGTAAATCAGTCCCCGCATCTGAAAGATTTTCTGGACGAGATCCGGGATGCCGATGCCCAGCTGGCTGCATATGATTTTGGAAATGATTCAAATGCCAAGGAGATGGTGCTGGGGGTATTCCGGGTCCTTGCCCAGTTTGTGAGCGCCGGCGAACTAAACGATGTAGTGGCCGGCCTCCCGAGGGAGATTAAAAATTTTATCAAATCCATTCTCGATGAGAACCAGTTGTTTTAATATTCGACGAATGATAAAATTCATAATGTATGATGATGCCCATCATTTAAAGGTCTTTGTCAAATCAATAAATTTGAAAGACGTTTAAAAATTATTTGTTAATCAAATAAAAATGGAGGTTATATGACCACAAAAGCTTTAAGTAAAAACCGGGAATTTTTCCCATCCGTTTTTGAAGATTTTTTCAAGCCTTGGAATGAATGGTTTCAACCCAATGACTTTATGGCCCGTACCCTGACTGTACCTGCAGTCAATGTAGTGGAGCACAAAGATGAATACCTGGTCACCCTGGCCGTGCCTGGAATGAAAAAAGAAGATTTTAAAGTCGATATCGACGGCAATCTCCTCACCATTTCCAGTGAAAAGGAAGAAACCAAAGAAGACCAGGACGAAAAATTCTCACGGAAAGAGTACAACTATTCCTCCTTCTGCAGAAGTTTTACCTTGCCTGAAACCATCATGCGGGATAAAATAGACGCCAAATACGAAGAAGGCATTCTGAAACTGATTCTCCCGAAAAGGGAAGAAGCAAAAAGAGCTTCCACTTCTAAGATGATTGAAGTTAAGTAGTTAGGTTTTGTAGCCCTGCAGCGATGCAGGGCTTTTTTTACAAAAAAGAAAACAAAAGAATTGACTCATTTTCGGGCATTGTGAAAGGGACGAGTAAAATGATATCGAATCGGTATAAAAACGAATGTGAAATGTGGAATACGACTGTTGAAATATTACAGGAAGAGAATGTGGGTATGAAAAACAAATTGTCGGAAATCCTTCACCGCAGCAATACTACCGGGCAGTTGCTCGAACGGGCAGAATCCTTTCAGTCCCGCTTTCTGGAAGAGGACGAAGCATTGAGGCAGTTCAGGCGTGAGGTATTGGCTTTTTTGAAAGAAACATATGGAATTGGAGAAAATGGCGAGTTGAGCCATGGAATGGATAAAATGAGATTCCAGCTGGAAATCCTAAAAGAAGAATTTTTTCAATTAAAAAACGACTTCGATAAATTCTCAAGTGAAACGGTACCTGATTAATTCATCAGGTGTTCGAGTTTACTTTCATTAAGCAGGGTGATTTTTCCACCCTGGATTTCAATGAGTTTTTCACTCTTGAAGTCACTGAGGGTCCGGATCAGCGATTCGGTGGCCGTACCGGCAATGCTGGCAAGGTTTTCACGGGAAATTTCAATACTGAAATGTTGCTGATCCGGGCTTTTGTATTTCCGGGAGAGGGAAATAAGGGCTTCGGCCACCTTTTTGCGCAAACTGTTATAAGCCAAAGAGATCAGGTGTTCCTCCTGTTCCGTAACGTTTTTAGCCAGCAACTTGGCGAACTTCCTTAAAACAACAACGTCCTTGTTGAGTAATTCTTCAAAATCTTCCCGGGGAATGACGGCCAGTTCCGTATCTTCAATTGCTTCCGCGGTGTCCTTATAAACGTCCCCTTCAAAAAGGGCGGTATATCCCAGGAAGTCACCTTCCTTGTACAAGCCGACCACGAGGTCTTTGGCATCGTCATTGGTCTTGATCAGTTTGACTTTGCCTTTCAGGATATAATATAAACGGGAAGGCCGGTTGCCTTCAGTGTATATGATTTGTTTTTTTTTGTATCTATTGACGTTCCGGTCGGTCGTCAGTTCCTTGACCACATCCCGGTTTTGATGATTTAGCCGGATGATCTGTTCCAGACCGTCCAGACCGGGAGAAAGTTCTTCTTTAAGGGTTTCGAATTTCTGCAGCCTCCGTTCCACCGCGCTGAGCAATTCGGTGCCGGTAAAGGGTTTGGTGATATAATCGTCCGCACCCAGGTCCATGCCTTTCCTGAAATCCGTTCGTTCCGCTTTGGCTGAAAGAAAAATAAAGGGGATTTGGTGGAGTTCCTGCGACTTCTGAACCATATGCAAGACACCATACCCGTCCAACACGGGCATCATAATATCACAAATGATCAGGTCCGGCTTTTCGGCATTGGCTTTTTCTACCCCTTCCTTCCCATTTTTGGCCATCACCACCGAAAAACCCGCCAGTTCGAGTATCTCCGCGGTATTTTCGCGTATATCGTCGTTGTCTTCGATCAGGAGTATTTTCTTCATCGAGTGTCTTTATAGGCTAATATAGCTCCAATCCTTTATTTGGCAAAATCTCAGGGAAACTTGAGGATGAAGCGGGTGCCTTCATTCAATTCACTCTCACAGGAGATGTTCCCATCCATCATGTCGGTATATTTGGACACAATGTGCAGGCCAAGGCCAGTACCCTGGATATTGGCCGCATTGGCCCCTCTGTAAAACCGGTCATAGAGGTATTTCTGATCCTCTTTCGAGATGCCGATGCCTCTATCTTCCACGGAGAGCAGCCAGGGACGCTGCGTCGTATCGGTACAGACCCGGATGGGTTGGTTGACCGGTGAAAACTTAACGGCATTGGACAACAAATTCATACAAATGTGTTTCATCAGGGAAGGGTCGAACCAAACGCGGGTCGGCCCTACATGGGTATACAGGATTTCCTGGCCTTCCTTTACTATGGGTTTCATTTGATCGATGATGTGATTCACCTGTTCCCGGATATCGGCTTCCACAATTTTGGCTATGACTTTTCCTTCTTCCATTTTACCTACGCTCAGAAAATCCTCCAGAATGTCTGTCATGGTGTTGACCGAAGAGATGATGCGCTCGAGGTGTTTCTCCCGCTTGGACTGCTCTTCGGTCGTTTTGTATTTTTGAAGCAGGTAGGCTGAAGAATTGATCGTGCTCAGCGGGGTCCTGAATTCATGAGAAGCCATGGATACAAAACGGGATTTCAGCTCGCCCAGTTCTTTCTCTTTCGCCAGGGAAATGGCCAGTTCGGACTCGGCCTCTTCGGTCTCCTTGATCTGTCGTTGCAGTTTTACAATTGCGTCAGCCAGGGCTTCGGTCCGTTCGAGGACTTTTTTCTCCAGCTCAGCATTCAGTTTTTTGATGGAGGCTTCATTTTGTTTGCGGAGCGTGATGTCGTTTACAAATGAGATCACAAAGACCTCGTCTCCTATCTTATAAGACCCCAGGGATACTTCCACCGGAAACTCCGTTCCATCTTTTTTAATGGCAAATAAATCCAGGCCAAGGCCCATCGGCCGGTTTTGTGGATGGTTGAAATACCGGGCCTGGTGCTTGTCGTGATTGGAATGAAAGCGGGCTGGTATCAGGAGATCAATTTTTTTATATTGAAGCTCTTCCATCGTATAACCAAAAAGTTCAAGGGTAAACTGGTTCACCAGGATGATCTCCAGCTCGCTGTCAACCAGGATAATGCCTACCGAAGCGTAATCCAGGAAGGCATTCAGGCCTTGTTTCTTAATGAATTCTATGGATTGTTTTCTCTCCTTCATTTCCGGTTTTTTTATGGATATCAGCTCCGAAGCGTCTTTGTTTTTAATTTACTTTTATTTCCGATCCAGGCCACACCCAGGTATGCCAGGGACATTACCCCGATGGAAGATAAAGGCATCAGAATGGCGGCCACCAGGGGATTCATCTGGCCGGTGACGGCATAATAAATGCCGATCACATTGTAGATGACGGAGTAGGCAAATCCCGCCCAGATCAGGTATTTGCCCTGTACAGCCATCCTGATCAGGCGGTCAAGGTCTTTTAACCGATCTGCCTGGACCAGGATGTCGCAGGCTGGTGAAAATGAAAAATGGCGGTCCACTACGGCCAGGCCGATATCGCTTTGACGCAGCGCTCCTGCATCATTGAGCCCATCCCCGACCATGAGTACCCGATCTCCGGTCTCACGGGTCATACGGATATAATCCAGTTTTTGCTGGGGGGACTGGCCAATCATGACCTTCATCCCGACAGGCAACTGCTTTTCCAAAGCCGGCAGGCTCTCCGGACGGTCGCCGGACAACAAGCTAAGTTTAAATCCATTCAACCGCTGCAGCAGATCAGGAGCCCCGGCCTTAAATGGGCTCGAAACAGTATACACGGCCTTCAACCGGCCATCAATGGTCACATAAACTTCACTATCCGGCCACCCTGGGCCTTCATATCCGGTGAATTTTTTATTGCCGATCCGGATGTGCCTCTCCCTGACCCAGCCTTCAATACCCCCTCCGGGAATTTCACGGCAGGAGGCCACCGGGCCAGTTTCCACCGGCCCGGCCCAGGTGAGAATGGATTGGCTCAGAGGATGACTGGAGCAGGACATCAGGCTGAGCGCCATGTTTTCTTCTTCCGGGGTCCAATCCGTGAAACGCTGGATCACACTGCCAGCGTGGGAATGGGTCAGAGTGCCTGTTTTATCAAAGACGATGTGATTGATCATCGGCAGGCTCTCAATCACCGCGGCATTTTTCACGAAGAACTGCAAATTTGAAAAGAGTCGAATGAGGTGGCCATAAGTGAAGGATGCACTCAGCAAGAGGGCACATGGGCAGGCAACGATCAAAACCGCCGTGAAGGCATTCCAGGAAACAGAAGGCTCGCGGATCTTCCAGTATATAAATGCAGTCCCTGCGATACCCAGTACCAGGAAAGTAAAATACTTAGCCAGCAGATCGGTGCGGTAATGACCCGATTTTTTTTCTTTCCGGAATGCTTCATTGTTCCACAACTGGGTAAAACCACTTTGGGAAAACGGTTTTACCGTGACGATTTCCACCGGGTTGCCCTCCACCCGGCCCCCTGAATAAACCAAATCACCTGGATTCACCGGTACCGGGCGGGACTCCCCGGTTATAAAACTGTAATCGATCAGGCTCCGGCCAAGGCTGAGCATACCATCGACCGGAATGACCTCCCCGTGTTTTAATAAAAGCAGGTCGCCTTTCTGTACATCCCGGATATTCCGGGACATCAGGAGGCCACCCTCTTTCACCTGGACGGCGATAGGAAAATAGGATTCGTAATTCCGGTTAAACTGAAGGGCTTTATTGGTTCTGTTTTGCAGGGCCCTTCCGACAAGCATGAAAAAAACAATGCCGCTCATGCTGTCCAGGTAACCCATACCGGAACCACTTAGAATTTCCGTCAAACTCCGCACAAAGGTCACCAGAATGGCAAGGGATACCGGGCCATCAATATTCAGGTACCATTGTTTCAGTCCGTTCCAGGCATTTCGAAAAAATACGTCCAGTCCTATGATGAAGACCGGGATGCCCAGGCCCAGGTTAAGAAACCGGAAAAAGGTAACCAGTTGTCCGTCCTGCTCAATGTTTAGCCCGAAATATTCCGGGAAGCTCAATAGCATGATATTGGCAAAACAAAAACCCGCTACACCGATCTGAATGGCGGTTTTATCAAGTCCGGGTGAAGCGGGGCCTGTTCCGTTCAGGTCAATGAGAGGTTCATATCCCAGGCCACTGAGCTGCTCGGCGACCCCCCGTAGATTTATTTGTATTGGATCATAAGACAGGTAAACTCTTTTTTCCATAAAGTTCACCCGGGAGTCGATGATTCCTTTGTGGATCCGGCTGAGATGTTCAAGGAGCCACAGGCAGGAGCTGCAGTGAATCTGGGGCAGATAAAATTCAGCTTTCACCAGCTTAGGGCTGGAGAAGGAAATGAACCGGGCGGCAATCTCCGGATCGTCCAGGAATGAAAAGAGGGTGGGAGCCGTTTTTCGGGCATTGATCCCGGGCGTCTCGTTCATACAATAGTACTGATCCAACTCGTTTTCATGAAGAATGCTGTAGACCGTACGGCAGCCAGTACAACAAAAATGTTTGTCCCCGTATACTACCCGGTCATCCGGGCAGGGATCGCCGCAATGAAAACAGTGAAGGCTGGTGAGTATTGGTTTCATTCTATTCAGGCACCGGGCAGCTTATGATTTTAGAAATCTGGTTGAGAAGGGGTATGGTGGAATGGGGAATCTGAATGTTCATCCCACGGACCACCAGGACTAAACCCAGCAGGATAGAGATTGCCCTGGAAGTCCACTGCAGATTCAGGCGGAACCTGCGGGTGATCAGCCTGCCGGACAAATAGGCCGTCAGAAGGGCTGGTACCGTACCCAGTCCAAAAACAAGCATAAACAGGAAACCGCTGAGGGGATGCCCGGTAGCTGCTGACGCTCCAAAGGCCACGAGGATCATAACGCAGGGCAACAAGGCATTGAATATGCCATAGAACACAAACGAGTACCACTCCGGATTGGACAATCGTTTCTGAAACCAGGCTCTGATCATCCGGTCAAATTCAAACGGCAGGTTCACCTTTCTGCCAATCCAGGGTAAAAAAGTCACCAGGAGGACAAAAACGCCAGCGGCGACAGACAATACGAGTTGGCCGGTGATTAATCTCATTCCAAGGCCGAGTGTGCCGAGTGCCAGTCCCAGGACGCCATACATCAACGCTTTGGACACCAGGTACAGGCTGAGTTTGAACGCCGTGTTTTCCGGTTTCGATGAACCAAAAGGCAGGGCCATCACAAGGGGACCGCACATACCCAGGCAATGCAGGCTTCCGCCGATGCCGAGGATAAATGCCGATACGATCAGGGTTGCGCTCATGAAGCCAAGACTACAAATAAAACTCTTTAAAGTATTTTTGATCGCCGTCATCCAGGGAGATTTTCAGCCGGTATGGACAATTTTTCAAATCATTCGCGTTAAGGATGAATTTGCCCTCGCCATTTGCCTGAAGGGTAATTACCCGGTCAGCCTTCGTATCGGAAGGACAATAAAAATGGGCCGAGCCCGATTTCAGGTGAAGGGCAAGGCTGGCCGGCACGGACAACTCAAAAAAACCATCAGCTTTTTTTAGGACCAGCAGGCTGTCAATCCGCTCGGCATTATGGATGGCTTCTTTCTTTTGGTTGTACCGCAGCTCCTGTTCGTAGTAGTCCGGCGCGACCAACTGGAGATCCTGGGCCATAAAGCCAAAGATCAGGCTGAATATAAACAGGAGGAAGATACCGCCTCCCAGAAGAATCAAATTTCCACTTTTAAACCATTTTTGCATAGCTGTCAATATCTTCCGATGAAAGTTATTTTTTTGGTCTGAACTTTCTGGTTTCCAGTAAAAACGTCCATGAGGATGACCTCTTTTCTTTCCAGGATGGACGATTTGGGTTTCTTGATAAAAAACAATTCTTCGACACCCTGACCGCTGTGCAGGGAATCCACCTGCCTGCCCGCATAGACCAATTCGGCATCGGAGCTTTTCAACCTCAGGTGATAATCGCGGGTAATGCCTGATTTGTTGATGATTTTCATTCTGTAAAGGTTGCTTATGGTTCCATCCGCATTTTCCTGCAATACCTGGCCGGGGACCCGAAGTACCGTGGTATCAAACATGGACCGGTCTGCCAGGAGGAAGCTCATGATGCCCAACAGGGCGATCAGGACAGCGCTGTATGCCTTGACCCGGTAGGTCAACCTGAGTTTCTCTCCGTTGCGGATTTGGTTTTCACTGGCGTATCGGATCAGGTTTTCAGGCCGGCCCGTATTCCGCATCATCATATTGCAGGCATCGATGCAGGCCGTGCAATTGGTGCATTCCATCTGGGTGCCGTTGCGGATGTCAATGCCGGTGGGGCAAACTTTGACGCAAAGGTCACAATCGATGCAGTCTCCGGCGTCTTCTGCCCGGTTCCGGCTGACCCTGGCCCTGGGCTCTCCCCTTACATAATCATAGGCCACCACGATTGAATTTTTATCCAGCAGGACACTTTGCAATCTGCCGTAAGGACAAATGACGGTGCATACCAACTCGCGTACGAAAGCGAATACGAGGTAAAAAACAAAAGCAAAGGCCAGGAGGGCGATAAATCCCACCAGGTGCTTCGTCACCGGTTCTGTGACAATGCCGATCAGGGCGTCTATCCCGATGATATATGCGAGAAATACATTGGAAATCAGGAAGGAAATGATAAAAAAGATCAGGTGCTTCAGGCCCTTCCGTACATACCATTCCGTAGTCCAGGGTTGTTTGTTCCGCATCATTTGTTTGTTGGCGGGACCTTCGAGCCAGTATTCGATTTTGCGGAAAACCAGTTCCATAAAAATGGTCTGCGGACAGATCCAGCCACAAAAAATACGGCCAAAGATCAGGGTAAACACAATGATAAAAAGCAACATGGTGAGCATGGCCAGGCCAAAAAGGATAAAATCCTGTGGAAGGAAGATCTTGCCGAAAAAAATGAATTTCCCTTCCACCACATTAAGGAGAAAAAGGGACTCTCCGTGTATTTTTATAAAGGGAATGGCCACAAGGAGCACCAGATAAATATAACTGAGCCAGGTGCGCCAGGCGTAGAGTTTGCCTTTTGGCTGGAGCGCATAAATCCACTCCCTCTTCCCGGCCTTGTTTGCTGTGGTGATCTGGTCTTTAAAGTCCGTGGTTTCCTTTGACAATGCTGTTTCTGTTTAAATTACTTCAGCTGATGCTTCTGATGACCAGGCGGGTGTCGCCAAAATCGAAAGAATCACCTGCCTTTTTGGATTCAAGCTGGCCTACGATTTCCGAGTCCGGGGAAACCCCGATCAATTGCCTTCCTCCGGGCAAGGTGATGGACTTCATGGGTATCCCGATAAAAAACAGGATTTCATCGGTCACCACGAGGGCTCCGGGCATCACCCGGTCGGCCTCCACTCCGGCCAGGTTGTTCAGTTTGTACAAATCGTTTTCCGCGTTCACCAGCAGGGTCCGGTAATGGGAAAGCATTTCAATGGACGTGCTTTGAAAGGAGGTGTCTTCCGGATCGATCACTTCCCCTTCCGGCAGGTCCGCTTCATGTTCCAGGTTTTGTATCGTGGCATTCAACTCACGGATCAAAGCTTCCTGACGGGTGAGTATTTGATCGATGATGTGCTTTTTGTCAGTCATGGTCGTTTTGATTTAACTCATGTACGAATCGGATTATTTTGTCGCCGCCGTATCCGGTATGGCTGTCGCAGTCTCTTCCACATACAATTCGCCCTGTTTTTCCTTTGCATTGGCCGGATTGGTGCCGTGCAGGGATTTGACGTAGGAGGCCAGTTCTGCGATTTGAACCGGCGAGAAATCATCTTTCCAGCTTTTCATGCCCTTCTCCGGAACGCCGTACTTGATCGTATAAAATATATCCTTGACCGAACCTTTGTGAATCCAGTAATCATCCGTCAGGTTTGGGCCGACCACGTTGCCTTCTCCGTTTACCCCATGACAAACGGCACAATTGACCTTAAAAGCCATCGCCCCTTTGGCTACGCTCTCGGGGCCCAGCATGGTCACATTATTTTCATCGATGGCGCTGGCGGTTGTCTTCAGGTACCTGGATTGTGTGATTTCGGCCCTTTCGTTTTCCTGGGCCAGTTCAATCAATTGACCTGGAAGGGACTTGCTTACAAACATGCGGTAGAGATAAATAGCCCCGAAAAGAATGGTGATGTAAAACGCATAGGTCCACCAGGCCGGCGTCTTATTGTCCAGTTCACGGATACCATCGTAATTGTGGTTCAGGTCAAGGTCTGCCTCTCTTTCGATGGCCACGGTCTGGTTGAGCCGCTGAAACAGGGATGGCTTTTGAACCCTTTCAACGGCCGGTTTCATTTTTTGAATACCGACAAACTGAAACAAGGTCCTCACTAGGAACAACATGATCAGTAATTCGAGCAGAATGGCGGCGATCAGCAGGTAAATGTCGAGTGGGACGGCGTTGGCCGCGCCGGAAAGCCCAGACTGTCCGGCAGCGGTTGAAGAAAACAACATAAGAATGAACAGGCTGGACGATTTGGCCAGTCCCGTTGCATGGTTGTCCAGGTTCCCGGCAAAGTTTTGTGCCCGGGCACGGGCGACGACGAGGACCGAGTTGGCCATAGCCAAAAGGACCACCAGCAGGACAGCCGCCAGTCCAACCAGGATCCACCGGGTGAGGTTAAAGGCATCATAAGTTGTGGACTCTGGTACGGCCTCAACCATGGTTTGCGAGGCAAGGCCCTGCACGCCCGAGATTCCGGCAAAAAAAATGGCAAAAACCAATATAAAACGGATCAATTTATCCTTCAGCATTAAGCATTTCATATAACTGATTTTCATTTCAAGGGAATATTGGCACGTTCATCCATGTCTTCTTTGCTGATCATGAAGGTATACACGACTACAGAAACGAAGACCAGGACAAAAAGCACGAGGGTGATCAGGGGATAAATGCTGACATCCTCGATGGATTTGAGATAATTGGAGAATTTCATGATGGAGGCTTAATTCATTTTTTAATATCGGTACCCAGGCGTTGCAGATAAGCGATCATGGCGATGATTTCCCGGTCTGCGCCCACCTCGATTTTGTTTGCCTTGAGGCCGGCAGCGATTTGTTCGGCCTGTTTTCGGACTTCTTCAATGCTGATTTGGTCATACCCTTCCGGATAAGGGACCCCCAGTTTTTGCATGGCCCTGATTTTGGCCGGTGTGTTGCGGGTATTGAGCTCCTTATCCAGCAACCACGGATAACGCGGCATTACGGAACCGGGGCTGGTTTCCTGCGGATCACGCATATGGTTGTAATGCCAGCTGTCGGGATATTTTCCCCCGATACGGTGCAAGTCCGGGCCAGTGCGCTTGCTGCCCCACTGGAAAGGATGATCGTATACAAATTCCCCGGATTTGCTGTATTCCCCATAACGCATTTCCTCATCCCGGAATGGCCGGATCATCTGGGAATGACAGGTATAACAGCCTTCGCGGACATAGATGTCACGGCCGTGCAATTCCAATGGGGTATAGGGTTTGACCGAACTGATGGTAGGTACATTGCTCTCCACGAGGAAGGTGGGCACCAGTTCAACGATCCCGCCGATAGCCACCACTACAAAACTCAGGGCGAGCATTTGCACCGGTTTCCTTTCGATGGCATTGTGCCAGTGTTGATTGACGGGTATGGGCTGGGCCGACAGGGGGAGGGCTTCCGCCGCCTCGTTATCTGCAAAACTTCCCTTTTTCATGGTTTTGTACAGATTGTAAAGGGCCAGGAAAGAGCCGATCCAGTAAAGGGTGCCACCAATTCCGCGCACGACATACATCGGAATGATATGAGTCACCGTCTCGAGGAACTGGTATTGCAATTGACCACTTTCCGTAAATTTTTTCCACATCAGGGTTTGGGCAAAGCCGGCCCAATACATGGGTATAGCATACAGCAGGATGCCGATGGTGGAGATGAGAAAGTGTACATTGGCCAGCTGCCTGGAGTGCAGGGTGGTATTCCACATGCGGGGCACCAGGTAATAAAGCATGGCAAAAATCATAAAACCGTTGAAGCCAAGGGCCCCGATATGTACATGGGCTACCGTCCAGTCGGTATAATGGCTGTAGGCATTGACATTTTTTAAGGAAAGCATCGGGCCTTCAACCGTGGCCATGCCGTAACAAGTCAGGGAGACCACCAACATTTTCAGAATGGGATCCTCCCGGACCCGGTCCCAGGCGCCTCTCAGCGTGAACAGGCCGTTGAGCATCCCTCCCCAACTGGGAAGGATGAGCATGATGCTGAATACCGTACCCAGGGCCTGGGCCCATTCCGGCAGGGCCGTATATAATAAATGATGGGGGCCGGCCCAGATATAAATGAAGATCAGGGCCCAGAAGTGGATGATGCTCCAGCGATAGGAGTATACCGGGCGTTCGGCCGCTTTGGGCACGAAATAATACATGAGCCCGAGAAAGGGAGTAGTCAGGAAGAAGGCGACGGCATTGTGCCCGTACCACCACTGAACCAGGGCATCCTGCACCCCGGCATAAAGGCTGTAACTTTTGAGCCAGGTAAAAGGGATCTCAAAAGAGTTTACGATATGCAGCATGGCCACCGTGACCCAGGTACCAATAAAAAACCAGACGGAAACGTAAAGATGCCGCTCCCTTCTTTTAAGAATGGTGCCGACCATGTTGATGCCGAAAACCACCCAGATCAGGGTGATCATGATATCCAGGGGCCATTCCAGTTCCGCATATTCCTTGCCTGTGGTGTAGCCCGCTACCAGGGTGATCGCTCCCAAAACGATGATAAGCTGCCAGCCCCAGAAATGGATCTTGCTGAGCAAGTCGCTGAAAAGGCGGGTTTTTAAAACCCGTTGCAGGATAAAATAAGCCCCACCCATGACTGCATTGCCCACAAATGCGAATATGACGGCATTGGTGTGTAAGGGCCTCAGCCTGCCAAAACTGGTATAAGGGATACCAAAATTGAGGTCAGGAAAAGCAAGCTGGAAAGCGATTAAAACCCCTACCAGCATGCCGATGATGCCCCAGAAAAGGGTGGCAATCCCAAACTGTTTGACAATCTTATTGTCGTAATAAAACTTATCCACGGTACTCACAAAATTTAGTTTTTATCAATTGGTTTTTGTTCTTCAAAAAAAATCCGCTCGCCGGGGGAAAAGACATCGTCAAACTGGCCGTCGCGCACACACCACAAATAAGCCAGCAGGAAGACCAGGGCTACCGAAAGGCTGGCGATGAGCAGGAGGATGATGACGGACACAAAGATGTTTTTTAAGGTTTAACATAAAAAAGGCTGTGATACCCAACTACAGTGAAAAAGAAACTTCCCTTTGGTGTTGCTTTATATTCTTACTATAGACCTACCAGGAATAGGATATGCACAGCCTGTTCGTTTGTATTGTTATTTCTTTTTTGACGGTTTGCTTTTATAGATCATGACACCACAAGGGGCATGGCGCAGCACCGACTCGGCTACACTGCCCATGAGAATCCGGTTGAGCCCTTTCCGGCCATGTGAACCCATGATGATCAGTTCCGCTTTGGTATTTTTGGCCGATTCGAGGATCCCTTCAGCCGGGTCCATCTTGTCGCTGATTTCCGAGGTGACTTCGACAAAGGGATGATCGGTCCGGATCAGTTCCACCATTGCTTTGATCTTTTTATCCACATCCTTTTTGGTTTTCTCAAACCAGTCGTCCAGAACGATATTGGACATGCCCGTCAGGGTCCAGTCGTAAAAATTAGGCCGGGGCAGTACATATATGATGTGAAAGGCGGCCGCATATTTTTCAGCTAGCTGGATGGCGATCTCCAGGGTCTCCTCCGACATATCGGAAAAGTCCACGGGACACAGGATTTTTTTAATGCGTTTCATACTTTTAATTTTTTGTTAAAGCAGAACAATATTACAAATTTGATTTTTATCAATATGTGTCCGCATGACTACAAAAGGGGGAGAAACTGATTTCAATCAGGCTTTTTTTGGTGGTCAGTAGTCTGTTTCTGGTGGGAATATTTTCGGTTTCCATTTCATGTTGACCTTGTTCCACTTAATAAAACAAACCCTTTAGAATTCGTTGGATCCAACATGATGCTGTCTGCTTCGATGGTTAGAAATCACTGCCGTTAACGGGAAGCCGTTATGGCACAGGCTTTCAGAACTATTTTGGAAAAAAAAGGAGCTACAAAAATAAACTTGTAACTCCTTAATAATCAGTCGGGAAGACTGGATGCTGACGCTTCGGTCAGCATGATGACATCGCACAGCGATCGTCATCATTCGAACTGGCGGCATTAAGAGGAATATTTGGAAATAAATGCTTGTAACCTCGCCTTACTCAGGTTTTTAAGCTTTTTTTCAAGTGCAATGGCTTCGGACCTGGATGGCTTTTCAGTATGCCAAACCAGTTTCCAATCGGTGATTTTTGAAGTAAAATTTTCGTAGCCGGCAAGATGATATTGAAGGCGTCCTGAAAGGTTGTTGGTTTGCCCTATATAATATCTGTCGGTTCCGGGGGAATAAAGGATATAGGTGTAGAATCTCATATTTAGATAAAAAAGGCGCAGTTTATACTGCGCCTCAGTCGGGAAGACTGGATTCGAACCAGCGGCCTCCTGCTCCCAAAGCAGGCATTCTACCGGGCTG
>CAYOPD010000067.1:0-7134 GCA_964405735.1 uncultured Saprospiraceae bacterium
GATTTCCGGTGTGTTCTTACCCCGCTCCGGCTTTGGGTGGTCACCCGAAGTGAATACAAATAGACTCCCGGAGGGGCAGGCTGGTTATAACTTCGGCCATCCCATCCCAATTCCTGGTTTCTGGTGATAAAAACCAATTCGCCCCACCGGTTGTAAATACTAAGTTCAAAGGATTGGATTTCCGGAAAGTCGGATTTAAAGACCGGCCTGAATTCATCGTTTTTGCCATCGCCATTTGGTGTAAATAAATTGGCTATATAAATTCCTGCCAGGCAGGATTCGACTTCGACTTTAAATATTTGCCGGATGCTCGCAAAACAACGGTGACTGAGATCGGCAGTATAGGTTCCGGGATCGTAGATGATGCGCAATGGATCCGAGCTGCCATCCTCCCAACGAATTTTTTCTCCCAAAAGGTGTACCCCTGCAAGGATGGGTGTGAATTGGCCATCACAAATCACCGTATCCCAATTCCGATCGAGGGCTGGAAATTCCCTGCTGAAAGAAGAAACCCGGATTTGTTTGTCTCGACGGCATTGAGGGGAATAGGTCATTAAGACTTGGACGGCTTCCGGTTTGAACGCCCGGTACACGGGCAGGGTGCTGCTGTTCTGCCATCGGTAAGCCAGGGTTTTGGGCACTGATTTGCCGACATTCAGGCTGAGGGTATCGCCCACACACATAGCGGTATCCGACAATGGAATTTCCATGGATGTAAGGACCACATCGTCTATGGCATAATTGGCGATCAATCCGTTTGGAAAATTGGGATTCCTTTTCCCGGTACTTGCCGTGAGGGTATTGGCGTCGTTTTTAAAATTTCCGATCACCAGGAAATGTTCACTTCCATCGGCGGTAAAACAATGGCTCAGTTTATGCCAGTCGTAATCGGTATACAAAGGACTGGCAACTACTGGTTTGAGCTCCATAAAATTCCTGGGGATATTAAAATCAAACAGGGGGAGTTCCTTGGTGAAAGCAATGTCCTGGCTGTTTGTAAATATGGTATTGACCAGTTTCTTATTCGGGAAGGTATCCACCGCCCGGAACTGCATTTCAAAATAATATTGTTTCCCCGCTTCAAGGGGTTTCAGGAGTTTTACCGCGAGGTAAATCCTTCCGCTGTAAATATTATCATCCGCAAAACCCCTATAAAAGGTCTCCGCGTAACCGCACTGGCTGCCGTTGAGTCCTTCCTTCTTATCTCGGATAAACCTCCACCAGTCGATATAAGGGCAGAGATTATTCAGGTCCACCGCACTGTTTTGGGGTACAAACCAATGGGCCAGGCTGGTCAGGTTTCCCGGACAGGGCAGTTCCTCTTCAAAATCCCCATTGGGCACAAGATTGTCCTGACCTGCCAGCAGGCGGCCGCACAACAACAATACCGTTAAGATCCAGATTCTCAGGCCAGCTTATTTATTACAGGCAAGTTAAGGCCTAGATAGGATTTTTAGGGTTTTAGGATTGCAGGATTAAATTAAATGTTTTTAAAGGCACCATCAAGGTACTAACTCCAATCTTCTATCAATCCACTATTTTTAAATATCCTTCAATCCTAAGAATCCTAAGAATCCTATAAATCCTATTCTACCCCTTCCTCACCAGCCCATACTCATATTTCGGTTTCCCCCTCTCCCCATCGGAGGTCAAAGCAGTGAACCGAAGTTTATAAACATTGCCTGCGACATCTTTAATGATATAAAAGCGGTCAGTACGAATGGCAGGTCCGGAACTGGGTCCGCCACCCGATCTCCAGTTGGCCCCGATCTTTACCTGGGATTGTGTTCCGAAATCCACGGTCGCCAGGTTGGATTCCGAAAAGGTTTCATAGGAGATGGTACTGGTCAGGATCTGGACAGTTTGCACCTGATGCGTATTCTGCAAAATGATGTCCTGAAAATAATAAGGCACCAGGCCGGTTCCTAAATTGGTATTGTTGGTAAAGGCCGTCCAGCTGATATCCCATTTGTCTTTCTGGGGTTCAACCTGTACCGTTCCTTTCTCAAAATCGACATATTGGAAATTAAATTTATTGTCCTTTGTGATGGAGACTTCGGTAAAGGTGGTGGCCCCGATATCGGCATGTTGCAGGGTATATCCGGCAGCCTTACGAAGCACTCTTATTTTTTTCCAGCCCAGGTCCGGAGCGGGAGTGCCAGGGCCGCTGCCGAGATTGACGATATAAACTTTATTGTCCGAATCGGTAGCACTGATTTCTGCCAGGGCGGTTTTGGTCAGGTCGCCAGAAGGATCATCGATCCAGGTGATTGCATTGGGAATCCAATCGGGTACGGGGTTAAGATTGATGGCGGCAAAAACGGCACTCAGGGAAAGGCGGGTGGAAAGGCCTGCTGTATCCGCAACCGTGACCGCTGCCATACTGTTTTTGCCCGTGGCAATCGCCATCATGCCATTGGATGAATTGAGGATTACCCGGAATTCATTCCCGGCTGCAAATCCAAGATCCCAGCCGGTCCGTGCAATGGCGGTCTGCCGGTTGGCGCTGAGATCAATAAACACCTTGTTTGGAAAAGTTGTCCCACCTCCATCCACCGTTGCTGCGCTGGCTGTGGAAACAATTTCTGCAAAAGTCAGTTTAAGATTAGGATTGGGGCCCAGCACCATGGATGAAGGGGCGGCAGCCAGGGTAAAGCTGATGTTTTCATCCCCATCTACGAGGAGGCCTGGTTTTTTGATCACTTTGAGGGTTTTGGCTGTTTCCCCGGCTAGAAAAGGAATGGAAATGGCGTTGGATATGATGGCCGGTTCAGTGGTAAAATCGGTATTATAAACCAGTCCTTCGGTCAGCGTATTGATCAATACGGTTCCGGATTCATAAGCGGGGTAAGAAAATTTTACCTGCAGGGTGATTTCATTTTCGGTGGATGAAAAACCCAATTGGTTGCTTTCAAAACTAATGAGGTTGTCTGGCAAAGCGGGGTCGTCTTTACAGGCCTGGATGGCAACGAATACAAAAAGGGCAAGCAAAAGAAGGTTCTTTTTTGAAAGAAAAGACATGATGAGTTTATTTTATGATGGTATAATGAATGGTGGCAAAGAAGGATCTTCCATACCCCACCGGCCGGTTTGCTCCTCCGGAGTGAACCCCGGTGCCGTTGAGTGTGGCTGTATTGATATTGATCACGTTAAACAGGTTTCTCATCCCGAGGGTCAGTGATCCAAACTTTTTAAACTCTTTTTTCAGGCTCAGGTCGGTCCATGAATAGGCCTCTATTTCGGCCTGACGAAGTTTTTGTTCATTTCCTTCGGTGATGATCTCGAAATAGGGAGTTCTTCCCGTGTATTTGTGAAACAGGGAAATCGAAGTTCCGAAGGGTGCATGGGTATAAGTGAAAGTACCGGCGATTTCCGGAGACCAGGTGAATTCTTCCAGAATGGCTTCGTTGAGACCTGCCTGGTTGTACCGCCCGGTATAGGACCCGGTGAGGGTAAACTGGAGGACAGGGGTTTTCCAGTTCATATTTGCGGTGAGTCCTTTGGTTTTAAAACGATCAATATTAATATAGCTGACCAAAAGGACATTTCCGGGCTTCTGCCCATAGCCGATCATATTGTCTACATCGTTATAAAAACCGGTTAGGCCGGCAGTCAATTGTTGCGCTTCTTTTTGCCAAACCGTCCAGTTCCATGATGCAGAAAAACTTTGTGAAAGTTCTGCAGTGAGTTCCGTATTCCCTACAATCGAATGGTTGGAATCGAAAAAACTGAAATAGAGTTCACGAAGGGATGGGGCGCGGAATCCCCTGCCATAGGCCAACCTGAGATCGTGTTGTTTTGCAAAAGCCCACCGGAGGTTGAGGGAGGGCAATAAAGGAGGCGCTTTATAGCTTGAATTATAAGTAAAACGGAGACCGGGCCGGAGCTGTATTTTTTCACTGGCCCTCCATTCACCGGAAAAGATAAGACCGTAATCCCCGATGGAATGAATGCCGGCTTCAATGCGGCCCCCTTTACCGGATTCAACATTGATATCCAGTCCGGGCAACAGGGAGAAAAAGGAATTGATCTTCCAGGGCAGTAGTAAGCGGGTGGTAAAACCACGGAAAAAAGTGGTGTCCTGGGAATCCGGGGCCAGCGATAATCTGCGGTCGCCGGTCGCTTCATTAAAAAGGGTAGTCTGGGTCTTACGCCTGAAATGGGTGAAAGCAAGGGAGCCGTTCAATTTGAGCCTGGAGGTAAGGGTATGATTCAATTGCACCTGGTTCATCCACCGGGTCGTCAGGTAATTTTGGTCTATGGCCTGGCCGGCAGCCACTGCTCCGGGGTTGTACACATCTTCCTGCATCAGGTCAAGCCGGTAATGAGCAGTGGTCCTTGTTTTTTCAAGTCCGGCTACTCCTCCAATGAGGTATTGTGTTTTTGGGTGCCACTGGACATCGCGGCCTATACCTGTACCTTGCCAGCCTCCGAAAGCATTCCGGGAGAGGTCCCCTTTAAGATACCAGTCGCCTTTTTTATATCCCCCGTTGAGGCTTTGATTATGCAAGCCTTCTGGCCAGCCGTATTCATTTCCCGCGGTTTCTTCATGGATCCGGACGGAGAGGTCGGCCCTGCCTTCCACCGCTTTTTTAGTAATGATATTGATCACGCCGGCCAGGGCATCGGCGCCGTAAATGACCGACATAGGCCCTTCTACGATCTCAATCCGCTGGATGCTGTTGATGTCGATATGGTTGATGTTGATCTCGTTGGAACTGCCCTGGCGGCCGACCATGGGTACCCCGTCGATCAGGATTTTTACATTTTGCCCGGCCAGTCCCTGCATAGACAGGTTGGAGCCTCCGAGAGCCAGGTCCTGGGAAAAGCGGATATTGGTTTCGGTGGTCAATACATCCTGCAGCCGGGTGGCTCCCCTTGCCCTGATCGCTTCCTGGCCAATGGTCCTGACCTGATAAACCGATCTTTTGGCTTCCTGCGGTTCAAACTCCCCGGTGACAACGATCTCGGTAATGTTTTGAATGGAGAAACTGTCCTCAAAGGACTGGGCCTGAGCCCGTCCGGAAAACAAAAAACAAAGAAGGCTAATGAAGGCATTTCTGTAAAACACGATGCAAAATAACGACCAGGGTACATCAAAAAGTACCCCAAAATGTAATTTTATTACCCGGAAATGAAATTTTTAATCAGTATCCGGATGAGTTACAATACACAGATATTCAATTTATTGTATTTTTGAATAATAATTTGATAAAAAAATATGCCGGATTCTGTTAACAAAAATACCGTTAAAAGCGAAAATCAGACTCCCCTGTTCCAGGACGAAGGGGTTCTTTTTGACCGGTGGGAAAACCATTCAGACCAACCCGTTTCGGTGCCTTCTTTTTTACGAAAGGACCGGGTTCAGTTTTATTTTGGCCTGGAAGGCAATCCCCGCCTCCATTTTGGTCCCTATATCCGCCAGATCGATGAACATAGCGTAACCTTTTTATACAACCCCCTGCAGGACCATTCGTATTTACTGGAACTGAAACCGGGCGTCCAGCTGTATACCTTATTTATCAGCCTGGACAAACTCCACCGGCTTTTTTCCCAGGATGAACTGCCCATCCTTCACAGCGAACAAATCCAGCAAAAGTTTTACCAGGACAAACCCATGAGCCAGGCCATCCTGCTCACCTTGTCAGCCCTGGCGAGAGTCCAGCTCAACAAATCCCTGGAGCATACCTTTTATTATGCCAAACTCCTCGAACTGGTCAGCCTCTATTTTTCCGACAAAGAAAGCGATAATAGCTCCTGTCCTTTTCTCAATGACGTCAATGTGCTGAAAAAAATCAAAGACGCCAAGGAGATCCTGGTCAGAGACCTGAAAAACCCGCCTACCATCGAAAACCTGGCCCACCAGGTGTCCATTCCCGAATACCAGCTCAAATCCGGTTTTAAGGAAATTTACGGCAACACCGTATATGGTTATCTCCTGGCCCGTAAAATGGAGCAGGCCCGCCGGCTGATGGATTCTTCTTCTCCTCATGTGAACGAGGTGGCTTATGCCCTGGGTTATTCCAACCCCAGTCATTTTATCGCCGCCTTTAAAAAACATTTCGGCCTAACGCCTAAAAAATACCTGATGGGGAAATAAACAAACCTAACCGTTGTTGCACAAAACCAATCCGGGCAATGCATACCTTTAAGGGGTGAAAAAGCCACTTAAATTATTTCTGTTGCTGCCCGTCGTGCTGCATTTTTTTTCCTGTAAAGACAAAGATGAGTCTCCTTCGCCGAAGATCAGGGTCATTTTTGATACCGATGCCAACAACGAGTTGGACGACCAGCATGCGCTGGCCTACCTGTTGTTTAACCAGGATCTTTTTCAGGTGGCGGGGGTTACAGTGAATGCCACCCGCAGCGGAGGAGGAATAGATCAACAATACCAGGAAGCGGAACGCATACTCAAACTTTGCGGGGCTTCAAACATCCCTTTGTTAAAAGGAGCGGATTCTTCGTTCCCCTACATTTGGCCCCACCTTGATTCTTCCGTGTATGACGGCATGGATGCAGTGAAATTTATATCGGACCGCACCCGGGAGGAACCCACACAGAAACTCACCGTGATCGCTGTTGGTAAATTGACCACCCTGGCCCTGGCTTTTATGAAAGACCCGGGACTCGTATCCCGCATCCGTCTGGTCTGGCTGGGCTCCAATTATCCCGAACCCGGTGAATACAACCTGAACAACGATACCTCGGCCCTGAATTTTATCCTGAACATTCCGGTGGAATTTGAAATCGTCACGGTGCGTTATGGGAAAGCCAGCGGCACCGATGCGGTCAAAATCACTCAAAAGGAAATCAATGAATTTATGCCGGGAAAGGGACCAAAAATCAAAACCCCGGTGACCGGACGACATGGCGGAACTTATACTTGTTTTGGGGATTATTCGGTAAGCTTGTTTGAGCATATCGATTACCACAGCGATCCGCCTACACGCGCCCTTTTTGATATGGCCGCGGTGGCTATTGTCCGGGATAGCACCTGGGCCGGAAAAAAAGAAATTCCCGCTCCCTTGCTGGTCAATGGTCAATGGGTGGAACGGCCAGACAATCCAAGAAAAATCACCATATGGGAAAATTTTAATAAGGAGGCTATTTTGGAGGACTTCCGGAATTCAATGT